>JAOAGV010000019.1:0-2457 GCA_026415575.1 Candidatus Sumerlaeia bacterium | reverse complement strand
GGCCCGTGGCTCGCCGATGCCGAGGCCGACAAAGCTAAGGAAGGCTTCGACGAAAATCGCCTCTGGAATGCGCAGCGTCCCCGCCACGACGATGACGCCGAGAGTGTTTGGCAGCAGGTGGCGGAGGATAATGCGCGGAGCCGAGGCACCAAGCGCCCGCGCGGCCTCGACATACTCCTGTTCCTTAAGCGCCAAAACCTGTCCGCGCACAATCCGCGCCATGCCCAGCCAGTAGACCAGCCCGATGGCGATGAAGACATTTTGCAGGCCGCGCCCCAGCACGGCCATCAGGAGCATCACGATCAGGAGCATGGGGATGCCGTAGAGAATCTCGACCACACGCATCATTGCGTCGTCGGTCCTGCCACCGAGGTAGCCGGCGACGCCGCCGTAGAGAGAGCCGATGAGGACGTTGATGGCGGCGGCGACCATGCCGACCAACAGCGAAATACGCAGGCCATAGAGGACGCGCGCCAGCTGGTCGCGTCCGAATTCATCGGTTCCGAGCCAGTGAACCGGTCCCGGCGCGAGGAACTGTTGTTCGAGGTTGCCGCGCCAGTACTCGAACGGCCACAGCCACGGGCCGACCAGTGCCGCGCCGGCAAAAAATACGAGCAAGGCCAAGCCAAAGGCAGCGGCCCGGTGGCGGCGGAACGCCCGCCACGCCTCCGAGCGAAAATGCGCATGAACGGTCGCGGTATTCACAGAGATTTGCGCCTTACGGCATGTGGTGCGTCGGCGCGTCGGAGAGGCGCCGGGCAATTGCCAGAATCGAGCGCTGCTTGCGGATCACGCCCGCGAGAAAAGACAGACTGTCCCACAGCCGCTGCGGGAGAAACCGTTCGAAGCGGGCGAGTCGCCGCGGCCAAGTCGCCGTGAGAATGCGCATCGGCCCGACCTCAAAACCGGCCTCGGTCAGAGTGTGTCCCAGAAGCAGCGGCGTCCACGTGTGCAAGTGATGGTTGATGTCCAACGGGTCGTAGCGGCGCTGGATGCGCCAGTCGTCAATCGGGACACACAGAATGAGGCGTCCGCCGGGCCGGAGCCGCTCGCGTAAGGCCCGCAGTGCGCCGATGGGATACGGGACATGTTCGAGGCAGTGGTTGGACAGCACGACGTCGAACCGGAGGCCGGCGGGAATGGCGTCAAGGCTGGGATAGACTTCGAGACCTTTGCGGCGGGCGTCGGCCAGAGCGGTTTCGTTGATGTCCACGCCGACTTTGGAGCCGGCTGAAAGGAGCGACAGGAGTTCGCCGCCGCCGCAACCGAATTCGAGCAGATCGTCGGTCGGGGCGATCAAGGGTTGAAAGCGGCGGAGATTCCGTTGGGCGGTGACTTTGGCGCGGGCCGATTGGAAGGCGTAGTAGGCGGCCCCCCTTTCGCCGCAGTATCGCCCGCTGTGTCCGCCGTCCGTTTTGCCGTTGGCTTCGGCTGGTTGATTCATGGGTTCGTTCTTCTGCAACTAAACGGTGCAAAACGTCTGAAAAGTGCCATTGCAAGGGGTAGGGCGCAAGGACTTTTCGGGCGGTAAGGAACCGCAAGCGCGCGGGTGGTTTTCCCGCAGCGGCACAACAATCGCTTGACCGACCGGACGGGGCAGGGCAGGCTTTTTCTTGTTTTTGGGGCAGAGGGGCCCGCGCAATGCAAAAATGGATAGTTCTCCGGATTTGTCTTTCCTACGGAGGTAATTCCCTCCGGCGTCCTTCCAGCGGCTCGAACGTGACATGACTCAAGCGCCTTCCATCCGGACTGCTCCTCTGGCTTTTGTGGGTCACCATTGCCTGTTCATCGTCGGGGAAATGGGGCGGATTGCGCTGTTCTTTGCGCATGCGTTTGTGAAGATGTTTGCGTGGCCGTTGAGAGCCGGCGAAGTGTTGCAACAAGTTCATTTCATCGGCCTCAAGTCGCTGTTTATCATTTGCCTGACGGCGCTGTTCACGGGCATGGTGTTGGGGCTTCAGGGCTACTATACGCTGGTGAAGTTCGGCGGCGAGGCGGGATTGGGGACTGCGGTGGCGCTTTCCGTTATCCGCGAGCTGGGGCCGGTTCTGACCGCGCTGATGGTCACCGGCCGCGCGGGCTCTTCGATGGCCGCCGAAATCGGTATCATGCGCATTTCCGAGCAGATAGATGCTCTCGACACGATGGACATTGACCCGGTCCATTTTCTGGCCAGTCCGCGTCTGGCCGCCTCAATCATCAGTTTTCCGCTGCTGACGGCGATCTTCGACGTGGTGGGCATCATCGGTGGATATCTAACGGGCGTGGTGCTGTTGGGCGTCAACTCCGGGATTTATCTGGGACGGATGGAGGCCGCCGTGGTGATGGAGGATGTCAGTGGCGGGTTTATCAAGGCGGTAACCTTCGGGATCATCGTTGCGACCATCTGCTGCTATCAAGGCTATATGACGCACACGCGGCGGGAAGGGTTTGGCGCGCGGGGTGTAAGCTATTCGA
>JAOAGV010000201.1 GCA_026415575.1 Candidatus Sumerlaeia bacterium | reverse complement strand
CTCTGGAGCACGGCCACCCTTTCGCCAGCGGCGGTGCAGCAAAGCACGCTCGACATCTATTTTCTCGACATGGTCGGCGGCGGCTCGACCCTGATTGTAACGCGTCTTGGGGAAAGTTTTCTTATTGACACCGGCTCGCTGCTGCCCGCCAACCGCGATGCCGACCGCATTTTTCGCGCAACACAATGCGCCGGCCTCAAACAGATTGACTGCCTGATCACGACGCATTTCCATTCGGACCACTTCGGCGCGCTGCATCCGCTTTCGCAAAAAATCCCCGTCAAGAAATTCATGGACAAAGGGGCGTGGATGCCCGAAAACGAGCGGAAAGCGGTGGAAAAGCTCATCCCGCTCTATCAGGAAGTAACAGGTGGAAAAGTCGAGGTCATCAAAGCCGGCGATGACATTCCTGTGAAGAACGATCCTTCGGGAAAACTGCCTCCTATTCGCCTGCACTGTGTGGCGGCCGAAAAAAAAGTTGTAGGGTTCGACGGCGATATAGACGCGCCGGTCGCCGGTTTCGAGATACGCCCGGCCGACGACACCGACAACGCGCGCAGCATTGCCCTTGTGCTCCGCTACGGCCGGTTCGACGCTTTCCTCGGCGGCGATATTACTTGGAATGTCGAACATCACCTCGCGCATCCGAAAAACATCGTCGGCGAAGTGGACGTCTATCAGGTCACGCATCACGGTCTGGACCTCAGCAACAATCCGGTGCTGCTCAAGGCGCTGAACCCGACTGTTTGCATCGCCATGAACGGTCCGCGTAAAGGCATTCAGCCCAACACATTCGCCGCACTGCGCCAACTGCCTGCCATGCAGGCGCTCTATCAGATTCACTTCAATACCCAGTATGGAGAGGCGGGCAACACGGCGCCGGAGTTTATCGCCAACTACAAGGACCCCAATGCCGGCGAGTTCATCAAGGTATCGGTAGATGCGGCGCAGGGGATTTACACGGTTTCGATCGGAGAAAAGGGAACGCCTCGGACTTTTTCGATCAAGTAATCTATTGCGGTTCATACCCAGCCGGTGCGTGGGGAGAAATGGCTGAAAGAGCATCCAAATTTCCGCACAAGAAAGGGCCTCTCCATGAAAAAACTGCTGCAACTTGGTGTGATGACCATGCTGCTTTGGGCCACAGCTGTCGCGCCCGGCACGGCGGCGGAAAAAGCGGCCTCGGACTCCACGGCCATCCGCCTGCTGGTTCGCGGCGACGACATCGGTTCGTGCCATGCGGCCAACGTGGCCTGCATCAAAGCCTACCGCGAAGGCATTGTCCGCTCCGTCGAGGTGATGGTTTGCTGCCCGTGGTTTCCCGAGGCAGTTCAACTCCTCAAAGAAAACCCGGAACTCGACGTGGGCGTTCATCTCACGCTGACCAGCGAATGGGATTGCTGCAAATGGGGCCCGCTGACGCACGCAGCCAGTCTTGTGGACCCGAACGGCTACTTCTTTCCCACAACCAGCCAACGAAAGGACTTTCCACCAAACACCGGATTCCTTCAGTCGAAGTGGAAAATCGAAGAAGTAGAAAAGGAACTTCGCGCGCAAATCGAACGTGCCCGTGCGCACATCCGCCAAGTCTCGCATCTGAGCTCGCACATGGGCACACCGACCTGCACGCCCGAACTGCGCGCCTTGGTTGAACGCCTCGCGGCCGAATACGACCTTCCGCTCGAAGCGCCGATGGCCAAACGCGCCGGCGGGCTGGGCGGGCCGAAAACAACTGCGGCGGAAAAAGAAGCCGCTCTCATTCAAATCCTCGAAACCCTTCAACCCGGCCTCTGGCTCATGGTTGAACATCCCGGTCTCGATACGCCCGAAATGCAGGCGCTCAGCCATCGCGGGTATGAGAACGTCGCCGCCGACCGCGACGGTGTGACGAAAGCCCTGACCAGCGAACGCGCCAAGCGCATCATCAAAGAGCGCGGAATCCAGTTGGTGAGCTACGCCGATGTGTATAAGAAGTGATGCGCTCAGCCGGGTAATTCGACTGCGCGGCGGGCGCGCGGCGATTTTTTTCGTGTTGTGTGAAGCCATTGTTTTTGCGTGGCCGCATGCAGGTGCCGCCAGCGATATGTCTGCGTTCGAGCTGGGCAAACGCACTCGTTCGCCGGACGGCATTCTTCGGATCGAGTTGCGGTCGTCGTTTCAACCCGGAAGCGTTTCACTGCGCATTCTTGCGCCGGACAGCCTCGCAGAGGCCGCGCCAACGATTGCGGCGGAGCAACGTTGTTTTCTTTTTGTACTCCCTGTTGAGCGCGGCGAAGAAAACCGATACGGCGACGGCCTGCAAACCATCGCGGCTCTGGGTGTCCACAAACGATTCGACTGGATTGTGGTCGCGCCGACCTTTGCCCAACTACCTTGGTATTGCGACCATCCGACCAGCGCACATGTTCGACAGGAGTCGCACATGATCGAGGCGGTGGTGCCGGCGATGGACCGGCTCTATCCTTCGCGCCGGCCGGTTCGTTTGCTGCTTGGATTTTCCAAGAGCGGCTGGGGCGCGGTGAGTTTGATGCTGCGCCGGCCCGAACTGTTTCACGCCGCGGCGGTTTGGGACGCCCCGCTGATGGTCGCCGCGCCGAATCGCTACGGGATGGCGCCAATCTTTGAAACGCAGGCCAATTTCGACCGCTACTATCTTCCGCGGCGTTTGCAGGAAAGCGCGGATGTGCTTCGCGGTCGAAAACGACTGGCACTCTTTGGCTATGACAATTTTCGTGCGGATATGAGCGAGTTTCACAAACGGCTCGTTGAATTGCACATTCCCCACGACTTTGCCGACGGACCGAGGCAAAAGCATCACTGGGATGGCGGCTGGGTGGCGCGCTGTATTGACTCGCTGGTGCAGATGGCTGCTGATGCAGCAGGTGTAACCGACCGGTGAAAATCGGCTATCCGATTAGTTTGTCCCATGGAGAATGGATGGGAGCGGGATACTCACAGCCGGTGGCAGGGGCACTGTTATCACGCTTTGATCTCGCGGATAAGGGCGGGGACAAGAGTGTTCCACCCACCCGTGAGGCAAAGTTCTGCGTCCCATTCTTCAGTTGGAAAGGCTCTTTCACCCCCCCAATCAGGTAACACTGTCCGCACCTGACTCTTTTCGCCGGAGGCCGGCAACCATGAAAATGCTATCCATTTCAGGATTGCTACTTGGCACGGCAGCAATGGTGCTAAGCACGCCCATGTTGGCGGCACAGGATTATCCG
>JAOAGV010000200.1 GCA_026415575.1 Candidatus Sumerlaeia bacterium | reverse complement strand
ATACCAAGGGCCGACGGAGCGGGCAATAGGCGGGCGTGACGGAGCGGCGTCGATTGCTGCGGCCGTGAGCGCCGTTTCCGGGGACGCCACCGTCGCATCGGATCCGATTCGCAGGATTTGGCCGGCAGGTACCACAACGTTCCGCGCGCCTTCCTGAAGCACAACCAGACGTCCTTTCAGATTGTGGAGTTCCGGCGGAAAGTTTTCATTTACCACGACAATGCCGCTGTGAGCAGCGTGGGTGAAGACGGACCCCGGCGAGCCGGTCTTGGCGATCTGAGCCTCACCCGCCAATGCGGAATGTTTGCTCTTGCCCGCTGTGATTTTCAGAACAACCCCTTCCGCCAATACATAGAGAACGGCCCCTTTTTGCAGGTGCAATAAAAGGTTGCCGTCGGCGGTGCGAGAAACATTGAACTCACTGGCCGGTCCTCCCTGTAAAAGCGTGTGAGACTCCAAGGTCAACCGGCAGTAGGATTTGGCAGTTCGCACCTCGACCGGTGTAACAATCGGGAAAGTACCGCCGCGCGGGGTCAGCCAGGCACTAACACCGACGCGGTAGGAAAACAAATCATGAGACATGATTTCTCCCATGATCGGCCTGGATGGAACGGATGTCGGGTTTTCATCGGCCGGACGCATTACCGCCGGCCCGAAAAACGCGATGGCCGTAGGCAGCAGAGCCACTCGCATCCATCCTCCCGTTTTGTGGAGTTTTTTACGAGCCAAAGGCTGCACACTCATTTGACGACCTCCCAGTTTGTTGGAAATGGTCCTGATTCTATCACGTAAAACAATCTATACGTTCAAGGAATGATCCCTCATTCCATGGTTGGCTTTTTTACCATCGCGCTTGGACAAACAATCGGCCCCGTTCTTTTAGTTCTTGCCGCTTGACTTTGCCCCGTCGCCCTCAAACATTTGGCCAACGGACTATTGCTCCTGAAGCGGGTGAGAAAGGCTGTTCTCCAGTGGAAGGCAGCAAGTGCGATGCGACGCAGAAGAAAGTTCTATTTCGACTTGCAAGTCCACACGCGGCGGTTTTCGCCGTGTTCATGCATCCCACCCGAGGAAGTGGTCGCCGCCGCCCGCGTGCAGGGGTTGGATGGAGTGGCTCTGACCGAACATTTTGGCGGCTGGACGGCCGAGGATCTCAAAGCACTCAAGGAGACCGCGGGCGGCGGCGATTTTGTAATCCTTTCGGGTTATGAAATTCGGACACATACCGAAGACCGCGCTACGGGCGATCTGCTGGTCTTCGGCGTCGCGGAACGACCGTCCGAGCCATGTTCGATTGATGCGCTGTGCCGCGAGGTTCACAAGCAGGGCGGCGTGGTGATTGCGCCGCATCCGTTTGCAGGGTTGCAGGGTATCGGCGACGAGGTGTATTCGGCGCGGATTGACGGACTGGAAGTGTATAACGCACGGTATGGCAGCCGGAGCCAGTTCCGGCGTGCTCTCGAAGCGTGGCACCAGCTGGGTATTGCCGGAGTTGCCTGCAGCGATGCCCACGCGCCGGAGGAGATTGGACGGTTTTGCACGGAATTTGACGATTGCATCGCAAGCGAGCGCGATCTGGTCGAGGCGATCAAGGCGCAGCGGTGCCGTCCGCGGCCCCGGCCGGCTCCACATCCGTTTTGGCGATGGCTTTGGCTGCGCTGACGGATTTCGCTATGGAGCGCTTTGTCGAACCGTGTCCAGCCGATGACCTGGAAACGTGACTCCCTCTGCGCTTGTGCGGCAAAATGTTGGCGCTCATCAGGATGCCCGCAAGAAAACATGCCGTGATCGTAATGCTGGGAATATGGAAATTGAACTCGGCAAACGAGTGAAAGGCCAAGCCCAGCAATCCGCACCAGCAGCCCAGTAGCCAGGGATAGTCGGGGCCGGCATGGCGGATGCGGGAGAAGGTTTTGACAAAGAAAGCGATTAGAGCCAGTAGCAGAAGGGTCATACCGACCCAACCGAGCGCAATTACGCCTTCAAGCCATTCGTTGTGCGCCATATAGGGGTAGTCGAGCGTTCCAACGCTGGCGTATTGCATATACACGCGCGGGAAATTGCCAAGACCCACACCAAACAGGGAGTAGTCGCGCAGGATGCCCATGCTGTCTTTCCAGATGGTGGTCCGACCTTCCGAAGCAGTGTTTCGTGTGAGCTCGCCAAAGCGATCCAGCACCAATTGATAGTCGCTGTTCAGGCCATAAGCGAACATCGCAAGCGCCAGCGGGATTGCGAGGAATGACAGAGTTCGCGCCGAGCGCGTCCGTGCACCGATGCCAAACATAAGAGCAGCGGCCAAGAGCATCGAGGAGAAACCGCCGCGCGACTGGCTTTGGATGATGGCCACGACGAGAACAGCAGGCAGAAGCAGCCACAGGCCCTGCTTGCTGCCGAGCACATCGAGTGAAGTCGCCGGCAGGATGTGGCTCGCCTCGTGGCGGGATTTGACTGCCGACGCACGGAAATAGAACCAGCCGATGGCAATCGGAAGAAACAGGGCCAGCGTAGCGGCAAAATGATTGCGGTTGAAAAACGACCCGCGGGCCACATCGTCGCCAACGGGAATCCAGTAGATATAGCCGTGGCCGCTGAGGTTTTCCGCCAGACCGTAGACCGCCTCGAACAGAGCCAGAAAAAGTAGAGCGCGCATGACGCGATGAATGCGGGATCGGCTGTGCGACAAGTAGGCGCCGGCGGCAAAGGCCATAATGGCCGCGGCAGCCAGAGTCAGAGCGCGCCGTGAAGCGTGCTTGTCAACTGCCAAAGTCAAGGTCGCCGGCATGGGCTTGCCCAGCGCTTGAGCAAACCGCTGCTCATGAGTGACGCGGGCGGGCGATAGAACTCTGACAACAGATACCGGGAGAGGAAGGACTTGGAAAATCAGATAAGCGGCCGCGCAGACTGTAAAAATGGAAAACCACGGGGAGTGAATGCGCAACGGCGGAACCAACAAGACAACGGTCGTGGAACTTCCCGCCGTATGCACCGTTTCGCTACTCTTTCTCGACTGTAAGGCTCCAGAGGTGCTTTCCGCAAGGAAACGAATGGTTGCCCAGATTAGAAACGATGCAGCCAAAAGGGCAAAGGCAATGGCAAAGCCCCATCCCCATGCGGCGCCTAGAGCCAGAGTGCTCCACACAATAGCCGCGATTGCCAGTGCTTCGATGAGTGTATTGCTCCAACCAACCAGTGAGTAAATCATTGGGTCAACGAATCGGCAGTGGCTTCCGTTTCGGTTTCC
>JAOAGV010000199.1 GCA_026415575.1 Candidatus Sumerlaeia bacterium | reverse complement strand
GCCAAGGATAGAGCGCCCTTTCAGGGCTTGCCAACCTTGATTACGATTTTTCCCAAGGCGTTGCCTTATGCTAAATTAGATGACCCTTTCAAGGCCGATTTTGGTTGGCTATATCGGACCGGGTGGATAGCGACGGTGGTCCTTTTAGTTCCGGAAAAAAGGACCCACAGATTGAAATCTCAAATCCCCTGTCCATATCCCCCCTGTACACCCTCCATATGCCCATGTGTCCATTGCTTTGGTTGTGGCCAAAGGCCATGTTAGGTAGCAGTCAGATAGCGAAAACGCTTTTGTTCGGACGATAATGAGTATTTTACGGCCGTGTGGATTTTGCTGGCGGCAATTTCGGCAAGAACGTAAGGAAAGGAAATTGTAGCCGGCTTGTCCGAACTTGACATAGCCGGCATGAATCGTGCACGGTCGCCTATAGGGTGGACGGAAGGCTTCGAGCGATGAAAGAGTTTTCGCAAGGGAAAGAATCTGCGAACAAAACATCCAGATTGGGCCGCGACCAAACCCGATGCAGTTGCAGTGGAATACGGTTGGGTCGAGGCGAAACCCGACAGCCCATGAAGGGATGCCTTCCACAGCATCCGATACCCATTGGGGATGCATGGAGTTTCCGTTTTAGCGGGTTTTCAGGGCCCTATCACCCACAAACGCGGGAACTGTACAGTCTCGCCACCCGACAGGTGAGCGGTTTTTGTCCCCCCGCTCTGCCAAGGTGTGGGCATTCCCGGAGTCTCTCCCAATGATAAGAAAGTCCGGAGTTATCCGGTATGTTTTCCTTTCCGCATGTGCGGCGGTGTGGACCTTTTGCGGCGGGGCGCAGGCGGTTGAGCGTCCGGTCGTAATCGAAAGTTTCAGCGGCATCAGTTGCACCTTTTGCTATGGAGCGGGCATGGCACTTGACCGAATCGGCCAAGACTACACGCGGCGCGAGGTGCTCATCGTGACGTATCATGAGGGCGATGAGTTCGCGCTGCCGTTTTGCACCGCGCGACGCAACTACTACGTCCGACAAGGCTCGCCCATTGCCTGGTTCAACGGCATTCGCTATCACGAGGGCGGGTCAAGTCTGGCCGAAGGGGCGGCGGGCATCCAGCGCGTGTATGACGAATACGCGGCGCAAATCCGCGCCGAGCAAGACCGGACCAGTACCACGGCGCCGTTCCTGCTGCGATTGACCGGCCGCGTCGGACCCGACCGGCCTGAACTGACGCTCCACGTCCGCACCGGGGCAGGCTATCCGCGAACCGTGAAGGTGCACTTTCTCATCACCGAAAACGGCGTGCCGGTGGCCGATCCGCCCAACGGCAAGACGGTGCTGAACGGGCTGGCGCGAGCCTATCTCGGCGAGCGTTCCGTGTCGCTGGGTGCGCCGGGTACGGCGGTGGTCAGTGCGTCGTTTTCCGGAACAATTCCATTTTATTCTGGCGAGAATCTCCAGCCGCTGGTCTTTCTTCAGGACGATGTCACGAAAGAAATTGTTGCGGCGGTGGGGGTGCTGTCCGGACCGGCCGGCGCGACGCGATGGAGCCGATACAAATGAACCGCGCTTTTACGCTGATTGAACTGCTCATCGTTGTGGCAATCATCGCCATCCTCGCCGCGATTGCCCTGCCCAATTTTCTCGAAGCGCAAACCCGCTCGAAGGTCTCCCGCATGGCCGCCGATATGCGCAGTCTTGCCAACGCCACGGAGGCCTACCATGTGGACTGGGGCTGCTATCCGCGCTACCCAGCGGACAACATGTGCGTGGTGGCGCTCGACGGCATGCCCGAATTGACCACGCCCGTGGCGTATATCACCGCCTATCCGCTGGACATTTTTCACCGCGAGGGCGACCGGCTTCGGCCGATCATCTACGGCACCTGCGCGTCGGCCCAGTCCTACTGGTATGTTTATAGCTACGGCCCTGACATGAAGAACCAGTATGCGGCCGTATTGTATGATCCCACCAACGGGACGGTCAGCGCGGGCGACCTCAAGCGCACGACGGCGGGCGAAGTCTTGGCCATCGTGCCGCAATAAACGAAGGCTTGCTTGTTCTCTTTTTCATCATGCAGCAAGAGGCAAATCTGCCAGGCCGTCGGCAAAGCCGCTATCCGCTCCGGTAAGCCTTGAAGCCGTCAAACAGTCCTGCGATTGACAATTATGGCGGAACGGCACGGAATCCTTTGCGGGTTGCGCGCGGAATAGAGGAGATCATGGCCGAGATCAATACTGCTCACATCCAGATCGTTCTGGTCGAGCCGCACAATGCCGGCAACATCGGTGCGGCCGCCCGCGCTCTTTATAATATGGGCCTTGAGCACCTCGCGCTGGTCGGCTGGCACGAAACCGTCGAGGCGCGGCGTATTGCGTTCGAGTGGGCCACCGACGGCGAGCCGGTTCTGAAACGCGCGCGCCGATGTGCCACCCTCGAAGAGGCGCTGGCCGGCTGCGGTCTGGCCATCGCAACCAGTGCACGGCGCGGCGAAGACCGCCCGCCGGCCATCTCGCGCACCGACCTGATCGCCCTCCTTAACCATTGGACGCCCAGCAATCAGGTAGCCATCGTATTCGGGCCCGAGCGAACGGGGCTGCGCACCGAGCATTTAGCTCTCTGCACGCATACGATGACCATCCCGACCGCGCCGGGGAAAGCCTCGCTCAATCTGGCTCAGGCCGTTCTTCTGGTTGGATACGAAATCCTGATTGCTTCGGGCTTGGCTGCCGCCGCCGCCCAACCCGCTGACATTAGGGCCTTGGATCGCGTCGCCACGCGGGCCGAACGCCGGCGGCTCTATGAACATGCATCCGAGGCGCTGCGTGCGGTGAACTTTCTGCGACCCGGCCGGCCCGACCGTCCGCTCGACGAGATTTGCTGGATGCTCGACCGCGCCGCAGCAACTTCGCACGAGGTGAGAATCCTTCACGGCATGTGCCGCAAAATTCTCCGGGCCGTCCGTAAAAATCGCAATGGCGAGCAGTAGCCGTGAAGCAAGGCCGGCATGGAAGGCACCTCCCCACCATTTCGATTCGGACGCTGTGAAGGGTCGGCTTGGACGCCGGCCGTATTTTGGGATGGTCGGCTTCCACGCCGACCGTATCCTCTTGCCCGGAAGCTAACACGGCCGCCGGCCCCAACCAAAGAGGTTAGAGGCAAGAGGGTAGAAGCTAGAAAGCATCTACGCAAATTGGCTGGATGTTTGGACAGAAAAGTACGGGTATGGTAGGCGTTTATCTTGACCTTTGGAGTGCGGCAGCCATGCTGCCGCTTTGCTTTACGGCGAACTCAAACCAGCCAAACGGGGCCCTTTCCGGGAA
>JAOAGV010000198.1 GCA_026415575.1 Candidatus Sumerlaeia bacterium | reverse complement strand
CAATAGGGTATATATGCACGATATGGGACAATATCCCCTACGGAAATACGCTTTTTGCGTGCGGATACGCGTTACCACTTTTGCGCCCGACAAATGCGCTCGTTTTAGGACTAGGAATGTCAAGATGCGCCCGTTTGTGTATCGCAACAATTCGGCATCGGCCATAAACGCCCGGATTATTGTGAACCGCGCCGCCGGGGCAGTCCGACTGCTGGAAATGTTCTTCTGGGTTGCCACGCCCATAGAATATCTCATTTCGACCGATTCCATTTTTGGCCATCCGGCTGTCAACGGTGTTCTGTCCGTTGGTGCCATTCATCAAGACGACCCGGGCTGGGACAGTATTGCTTCGTTCAGCTCGCTTGGTCGCTCGACTATTCGTTTCCCCGCCGTCGCCCTGCGCGATACCCCGCGCGTTGTGGCGATTGATGGTGTCTCGGTTACTGGAGTGGGTGCACCGGCAAATGTCTATTTTGGCACCAGCGCTGCGGCTGCTCATGCCGCCGGAATCGCCGCACTCGTAAAGTCCAGCAGCCCAACTATGACAAGAGCCCAGATTATGAACCGCTTGGAGACCGGGGCTGTGGACATTGGCTCTCCGGGCTATGATGTGATCTCGGGCCTCGGACGAGTAGATGCCCAATTGGCCACCCGCGTCATTCCCTCCACGCCGGCTCGTCATTGGGAACTTTATCCTTGACGCGCCAACGAGGGATGAAGGATGAAGGATGCGGTTTGAAAAACAGCTGTAGAGTCTGGGAACAGGACCGTTTTGGGACAGTATGAATAGGACAAAGAGGATTAAAACCAAACGACGTGCTCTAAAGGAAAAGGGGTTCATCGGTCGCAAGGTTTTTTCCCACGTTTTCTTATTCCCTGCGGTCAGGTTTTTCTCTGTTGCTGCTGTAAATCTTTGCGGGTGAGCATTCTATCTGTGCTGATCTGTGGAATCGAAGATTAAAATCCGAAATCTAAAACCCCAAGTTCCAACGGACTGTTCCGTATCATGGTTCTGCCGCCGCCCCCTCGTGATCTATCCGACACCGATCCGGAATACCGCCGCCGGCGGTTTCCACGCTTCCCAATCAATATCGAAGGCCGGATTCGTGTTCCGCTTGCCGAATACAGTGGAGGCTCGCTGAATGCCAAAGCCGTCGTGGAGGATATCAGTCTTAACGGTGCACGAATTCGCATTCCCCATCTGCGGCGCGAGCACCACGCCACCTTGATGCACGGCCGCCGCAAATGTGCCATCACGCTTCAATTTCCTGAAGAAAATGTCCCGCTCTTTCTCTCTGGTGAAATTGCTTGGATTGACCTCCACTCCGATGCTACCCAGTCCAGTGCCGTTCTGGGCGTCGAACTGACCGATACGCCGCCCCCCGAGCGCGAACGTCTCGGCCGACTTCTCGAAAACAAGCAGCCCAAGCTGTAGGGACCGATGAAAAAAGCGCTCATCACAGGCATTACCGGTCAAGACGGCTCCTATCTGGCCGAACTTCTTCTAGACAAGGGCTACGAGGTGCACGGCATTGTCCGCCGCGCTTCGACCTTCAACACCGGCCGTATCGAGCACCTCTACAAGGACCCGCACGTCAACGACGTCCGGCTGTTTCTCCACTACGGCGACCTGTCTGACTCGACCAATCTCATCAAACTGCTCTACCGCATTCAGCCCGATGAGATTTACCATCTCGCCGCGCAAAGTCATGTCCGCGTCAGCTTCGACATTCCCGAATACACCGGCGACATTACGGCCATTGGAACGGTGCGGATTCTCGAAGCGATCCGCGAGACCGGCCTCAAGGCCCGTTTCTATCAGGCCTCCAGTTCCGAGATGTTCGGCCTTGCGCGCGAAGTCCCGCAGAACGAACAGACGCCCTTCCATCCGCGAAGCCCCTACGGCGCCGCCAAGGTCTATGCCTACTGGGTCACGGTGAACTACCGTGAAAGCTACGGCATGTTTGCCTGCAACGGCATTCTGTTCAACCACGAGTCGCCGCGCCGGGGCGAAACGTTTGTCACGCGCAAGATCACGCGCGCCGTCGCCCATATCGCCAAGGGTCTTCAGGACAAACTCTATCTGGGCAACCTTGATGCCAAGCGCGATTGGGGCTATGCCAAGGAATACGTTGAGGCGATGTGGCTGATGCTCCAGCAGCCCGAACCCGACGACTATGTCATCGCCACGGGCGAAACGCACACGGTCCGCGAGTTTGTCGAAGAGGCCTTCTCCTACGCCGGACTCGACTGGCGCAAGCATGTCGAAATTGACAGGCGCTACTTTCGCCCCGCCGAAGTGGACTTGCTCTTGGGCGATGCGAGCAAGGCCAAAGCCAAACTGGGCTGGGAGCCCAAAGTGCGGTTCCGCGATCTGGTGCGCCTGATGGTGGATGCCGACGTACAAATGCTCGAAGACCGTCTTGCGGGGAAAGAAAGCGCGTCGTGGAAACTATGAAAATGCAGCGGGTTTCGCACGCAAAGCCGCCGTGGCATTGCCCTCACGCCGTTGCGGGTTTCTATTCAGCCCATCCGCAACAGGAACGCAACGTGGAAAGGAAGCCAAGATGATTTCGGATTGGAGCGAACAACGCGTTTTGGTTACCGGCGGTGCAGGGTTTTTTGGGCTCGCACGTGGTGGAAAAACTCCAAGCCCGCGGTTGCCGCAACATCTTTGTTCCGCGCTCGAAAAACTACGATCTTCGCCGCGCCGACGCGATCGAGCGCTTACTGGCCGACTTTCGGCCCAACCTCGTCATCCATCTTGCCGCCCGCGTCGGCGGCATCGGTGCCAACCGCGCCCGTCCCGGAGAGTTCTTCTACGACAATGCCATCATGGGCATCCAGTTGATGGAATATGCACGGCTGGCCGGCGTCGAAAAGTTCGTAGCCGTCGGCACCATCTGCGCCTATCCGAAAAACACTTTCGTTCCTTTTCAGGAAGATGACCTGTGGCGCGGCTATCCCGAAGAGACCAATGCCCCTTACGGTCTGGCCAAGAAAATGCTCCTCGTTCAGGCGCAGGCCTATCGCCAGCAATACGGCTTCAACGCCATCTATCTCCTGCCGGTCAATCTTTATGGCCCGCGCGACAACTTCGACCTCGAAACCGGCCACGTCATCCCCGCACTCATCCGCAAGTGTATCGAGGCCAAAGAGCGCGGCGACAATCACATCGTTCTGTGGGGCGACGGAACGCCCACGCGGGAATTCCTTTACGTCGAGGATGCCGCCGAGGCCATCTGCCGCGCCGCCGAAACCTATGACCGCCCCGAACCGATGAATATCGGCTGCGGCCAGGAGATCTCCATCGCCGAACTGGCCAAATTGATCGGCGGGCTGGTCGGCTTCAGCGGCGAAATTGTTTGGGATACCAGCAAGCCCAATGGCCTGTCTCTTATACACATC
>JAOAGV010000197.1 GCA_026415575.1 Candidatus Sumerlaeia bacterium | reverse complement strand
AGGCGGAAGAAATTGCCGGCGCCGTTGGTCAGACTCATCCCCCAGTCGAACAGGAACCCTTCCGGATAGTCTAGGATGGTGTGGAACGTGTCGGTGTGCTCGCGGCCGTCCTTCCAGACATAGATGCCACCGAGTGAGACCGCCGACGCCGGATATTTCGCACCAGTCAGCAGGTGCAGCGCGTCCACGTAGTGGCTCATCCACAGCCCCGACAGGCCATTGGTCATGTCGCGGTAGAAATGCCAGCGCCGGAGCAGACTCGGATCAAAAGGCCGCTTGGGGCGGTTGAAGAGAAATGCCTCCCAGTCCACATCCTCGGCCTTGCAGTCGTCGAATTTGCGATTCCAGCGCGGCTGGTAGAAATTGCACGAGGCCGTGGCCCGCGTAATTTGGCCGAGCACGCCCGACGCAACGACCTTGGACGCTGCAATGTAGCCGCCGTCGCTGCGATACTGTGTGCCGACTTGGACGACACGCTGGTTGGCGCGGGCGAGGTCGAGCGCCTCGTTGGCCTCGCCGATTTCGATGGACATGGGTTTTTCGACATAGACGTCCTTCTTTTCCTTCAGTGCCGCAATCATAATCGGCGTGTGGGCGTAGTCGGGCGTAGCGATGACGACGGCGTCCACGTCTTTGAGCGCGATCAGTTCGCCGAAGCGGGTGAACTGGCGCGGCTCGCGGCCGAAGGCGGTTTTGACGCGCGCTGCCGCGCGGGAAAGATTGACTTTCCACACATCGCACACGGCGGTGATCTCGACGTTCATGCTCTTCGACAGCTTGATGATTTCCGCCAAGTGCGCCGAACAGCGATCACCGACGCCAATCAGACCGATCGAAATTTTTTCATTGGCGCCGAGGACGCGCCCGGCACTGAGCGCAGTCGCTCCCAGTGCGGCCACTCCGGCCGACGACTGCGACAGAAACCGACGACGGGTTACCGCATGATGCATCATGGAACGCCTCCTTGGATAATCGGTTGATGCTATCCCTTGCATTGCACGCCATACAAGGCACGGCAATGATATTCTGCTTGCAATCGGTTTGTCCATTATAGATTTCAAAGCCAACCCTATGGGCTGGCCCATAGCGAAGAAACTCGACATGCAATTTTGGGGGGGACTTGCGAATGCGACGAATCAGCCGTATCTTTCTCACTGGTTTGGTTACGCTTCTTCCCATCGCCATAACGATTTATATTCTCTATGCGGTGATCACTTCGCTCGAGCGCGGATTGGGTAATCTTCTGCCGGAAAAGATCTACCGGCCCGGCATGGGGTTGTTGTCGGGTGTTGTCATTGTGTTCCTCATCGGCTTGCTCCTGCACGCTTATGTATTCCGACGCCTGTTTGTGTATGGCGAACGCCTGATGCAGCGCATCCCGGTTGTCAGTACGATCTATGGGGCGGTGCGCGACCTGATGGGGTTTCTTTCGTCCGAGTCCAAGAATAAGACCGCCAGCCAGACCGTCTTGGTTGCGCTTGGCCAGACCCGCCTGCGCCTGTTGGGCTTTGTCACGCGCGAGGACCTGTCCGGTCTGCCTGCCGGAATGGGCGACAAGGAAACGGTTGCAGTCTATTTTCCGATGAGCTATCAGATCGGCGGGTTCACGGCGATGGTGCCGCGGTCGGCGCTGCAGCCGGTTGACCTTTCGTTTCAGGACGGGATGCGGTTTGCGATGACCGCCGGCATGTCCAGCGGCGCCGACAAAGAAGACGACCAAGACCCGATGCCATAAGAGTAAAACATCACGACGGCCGGCAAGAAGGAGCAGCAAATTATGGTGCCGAAGCGTTTGAAAAAGTATCTCTGGGTGGGCGGGACATGGGTCGGCATTGTGATGATCTGTCTTTCCGCTATACCGGTGAAGAAACACACCGCTGCGGCCGTTCGCTCGCCCTATGACCTCGCCTACTCGCCCGACGGAAAGACCCTCGCCGTTTCCGACCGCACCGCCGGTCGTGTGGTCCTGATGGAGCCGACGTCGGGAAAGGTTGTGCGTGAGATTCCGCTCGAAGGCGAACCGACGGGGCTGGTCTGGTCGTCTGACGGCCAGTCGCTGTATGTTTCCGAGCACCACGCCGCCGCCGTGGTCGAGATTCATTGCGCCAAGGGGAATGTGGCTCGCCGACTCGGCGTGGGTGCGCGACCGATCGGTCTGGCCTTGGCGCCCAAGAAGGGCCTGCTTTTGGCGGCCAATTGGGGCATCCACAGCGTGTCGGTTGTCTCGCTGGCCGACGGCCGGGAACGGGCGCGGATTCCGACCCCTCGCGAGCCGTTTGCGATTGCTGTCACGCCGGATGAATCGCGCGCTGTGGTCACAAATTTGCTCCCCGCCATGAGCGCCACCGATCCGGAGGTTGCGGCGGAGGTCAGTCTGATTGACTTGGAGAAACTGGCGGTGTCGGCCACGGTTCCACTGCCCGTCGGCTCGGCCAACGTGCGCGAAGTGGCCTTGTCGTCCGACGGCCGCTGGGCTTATCTCGTACATACGCTGGGACATTTCAATTTGCCGACTACGCAACTGGACCGCGGCTGGATCAACACCAATGCATTGAGCGTTTTGGATTTGTCGAACTCGCAACTTTATGCAACCGTGCTGCTTGACCAAGTGACGCAGGGCGCGGCCGACCCCTGGGGCGTGGCGGTGTCCAAAGACGGCGAGACCCTGTGGATCACGCTTGCCGGTGTCCATCAATTGGCAAAAATTCACCTGAAGAATCTCCACCGTCTTTTGGCAGGGGAAAAGATTCTTTCGGATGAAGCCGAGAAAGGCGGGGCGGCCGTCTGGGCCAAGGTGCGCCAAGACGGGCGCAATCGCGACCTTCTGGCCTATGATCTTGCCGCGCTTTACAGCGCCGGTCTGATCGAGCGGATTTATCTGAACGCAAAAGGGCCGCGCGGTCTGGATTTGGCCCCCGACGGCGGCCAGATGGCCGTAGCGGCATATTATGAGGGTGCGATTGTTTTTGCCGATGCAAAAACCGGCCGGCCGCTGCGCTCGGTTGCACTCGAACCCGCCCGCGAGCCCGACCTTGCCCGACGCGGCGAAATCGCCTTCCACGATGCCTCCTACTGCTTCGAGCACTGGCTCAGCTGCGCCACCTGCCATCCCGAAGGCCGCGTGGATGGTCTGAACTGGGATCTGCTCAACGACGGGATTGGCAATCCGAAAAACACCAAGTCGCTCCTGCTGTCGGCCGAGACGCCCCCCTCGATGTCGCTGGGGGTTCGCGCCACGATGGAAGTTGCCACCGTCGCGGGTTTTCGTTTCATTCAATTCCACGAACCGGAACCGGAAACCGCCGAAGCCACCCAAGCCTATATTCGTTCGCTCAAACCGGAGAAAAGTCCCTATTTGCTGCCCAATGGAAAACTATCGAAACTGGCCGAGCAGGGGAAAAAGATTTTTGAAAGTCCAAAGACCGGTTGCACCGTTTGCCACGCCGGCCCGCTCTTTACCGACCTGAAAATGTACGATGTCGGAACTGCCGACGGCATGGACAAAGGCAAGGCATTTGACACTCCAACACTGATCGAATTGTGGCGCACCGCGCCGTATCTGCACACCGG
>JAOAGV010000196.1 GCA_026415575.1 Candidatus Sumerlaeia bacterium | reverse complement strand
GAACAGCGCAGCAGTCGGATGGACCGTGCGGCTGTGCAGAGGCCGTTGTCCGTGCGAAACGCGGCTCGGCCGTCTCGGCCGGAATTCAACGGCGGGACGCCCAAGCGGCGGATGAGTGCTTTTCGTACGACTATGGGCATCGCACTGCGGGTTGAGCGCGGGGGATTTGGAGTGATTTTACCGCGCACACCATCTGGGTTGTTTCGCCCGGGATAAAGCAGACTCTTTCCCCTACAGGCAGGCTGGGGCTTCGCATTGTGGCCTCGTAACGGCGGACCAATCCATTTAGCGCCCGGCTTGTGTTCATCATTCTGCGGCGTCCTTCCAGCATTTCCCTTTTCAATGACAAGGATACATCCATGGATGCCGAACGCATCGAAACGCTGAGGCGTTTTCTGGAGCGGTTTGAACTGCCCGCCGACGAAAACGCCCTCGCTCTCATTGATGTGGCTCTAACCCACCGGTCCTTTTCGTTTGAGCGGCAACTTTCTTACGACAACGAGCGGCTGGAGTTCCTCGGCGACGCAGTGGTCGGGCTTTTGGCCGCCGAACACCTCTACCGGCGGTATGAAAACGCCCGCGAGGGCGAACTGTCCAAGCGGAAAGGCCGCGTGGTCAGCCGCACCGCCCTCGGCCGGCAGGCGCGCGCCATGGGCCTCGACGCGGTGGTGTGTGTAGGGCGCGGAGAAGAGCGCACGGGCGGCCGGCACCGCCCGGTTCTCATAGGCTCGGCCCTCGAAGCCCTTGTGGGCGCGGTCTATGTGGCCATGGGGTGGGACGTGGCCAGCCGGTTTGTCCGCCGCCATATTATCGAGCCGTTGGATGCCATCGCCGGCGCCGAAGACCTGACCGACCACAAATCGCTTTTGCAGGAACTTGTGCAAAAACGCTTTCAGACCACGCCGGAATATCGCCTGATCCGCGAATCGGGACCCGAGCATCAGAAGCGCTTCTTTGTCGAAGTGTTTGTGCGGGGAGAAAAGTGGGGGGAAGGGACCGGCCCGCGGAAGAAAGCAGCGGAGAACGACGCCGCGCGCGCCGCCTTGGAATTCTTCCAGCAAACCATGGAACCCGAAATTCCCGAACAAGCCGCAGAATAGCGTCAGTGCACATCCCCGCTGCGGCTTAGATTCGAATCGGACGCGTGGAGGGTCGGCTTCCACGCCGACCGCATCCCGTTTTGTTTCGTTCCCCGACCGAATTCCGTAATCCCTCTTGCCCCCATTTTCCGATTGTATGCCAGATTTCGCTTCGGGCCCCGTGAAAGGCGTCCCTCCATAACCGCCCCTCCCAAAAACGTCCCTCAGCGCAGAACCTTGATAATTGCTCTCGCCGGGTCTTATTCTGCGCGAACCCCTTTTGCGCTTACGATTCCGGTGTTATTCGCTTCCGGTCCGTCGCCACAGTTTTCTGACGCCTGAAAGAAGATCCTCCACGTAGCTATACGCGACGGGGATAAACACCAGCGTCAGAAGGGTGGACGAGACCAACCCGCCCATAACGGCCACAGCCAGCGGGCGGCGCAATTGAGCGCCTTCGCCGATGCCCAGAGTCAGCGGCAGAAGCGCAAGAATGGTGGCGAGCGTAGTCATCAGGATGGGCCGTAGGCGGCGGACTCCGGCCGTGACCAACGCCTCGCGCACGTTCAGCCCTTGCGCCCGCAATTGATTCACACAGTCCAGAAGCACGATCGCATTGTTCACCACAATCCCCGCCAGCATCACAATACCGATGTAGGCCATGAGGTTGAGCGACTCGCGGAAGACCACCAATGATACTACCACACCAATGGAGGCCAGCGGCAGCGAGAGCATGATGGTGAACGGGTGGACGAGCGATTCCAGCGTCGAGGCGATGGTCATATAGACCAGAATGGCCGCGAGAATAAACGCCAGCCCCAGCCGCCGGAACGACTCAATGCGCTGTTCTTCTTCGCCCGAAAACTGGACGGTGCAGCCGGGCGTGGGCACTTGAGCGAGGGTTTGTTTGACGGCCTCGACCGCGCCGCTGAGTTTGCCCGACCGGATGTCGGCCATAACGCGCGTGATGCGTTTTTGGTTGCGGCGGATGATTTCGCGCGGCCCGCGAACGATCTCCAGTTTGCCCAAATCGCCCAGCGTCAACTCTTGGCCCGTGCGCGAACGCAAGCGCAGGGTTTCGAGATAGGCCACGCCCTTGTGCTCGAGTTGCTGACTGGCCACGCGGATGTCCATGTCGCCGCGTTCGCTCTTATACATGCTGACCTGATCGCCGGTCAGCCGCGTCCGAATGGCGTCCGCCAGCGATTGCACGTCAAACCCCATGCTTGCCATCATAAGATAATTGGGTTTCAAGACCACCTGTGGATTGCCCTGAATCAGATTGGTGCGGACGTTATACAGCATGGGCAGGGTCTCCAGCGCCTGCCGGACATTTTCTGTCACCAGATTCAACTGCAAAAGATTTTCGCTGCCGATTTCCAGAACAATGGGTGCGGCCGAGCTGCCCAACACTTCGGTCAGCGAACTTTGCTCCATGACGTATTTGACTTTTGCATTCGGGATTTGGCTGACCGCCGGCCCGATTGCCGTCACCACCTGTGCGGCGGTCAGAGGATACGTGGACTGGCGGTCCAGCACCACCGAAATCTCGGCCGTGTTGGGCCCTTCGACCTCTTCGCCGGAAACTTGCAGGGCCTCCGGCGCCACGCCGCTTCGCGAGTGTATGCTCTTGATGGACCGGCGATAGGGTTCCAGCAGGTCTTCGATGTGCTTGACCACCTTGTCGGTGACCTCGATGCGCGTGCCCGGCGGCATTTCGATTTTCATCAGAAATTCGGCCTGGTCGGCGTGCGGCATAAACTCGCGCGGGATGGTGGGGAACAGTACGACAGCAACCACCACCGAAACGGCGGTGATCAAGGCAATCGAGGGACGGTGATCGAGCGACCATTCCAAAAGCCGGCGATAGACGGGATAGCGCCCGGCATGAAGCGGACGCTTTTTGGCCCGAAGAAACCGGCTGGCCAGCATCGGAATCAGAAGCATGGCCACCAGCAGCGAGGCCATCAGCGAATAGGTCACCGTCAAGGCCTGTTCCTTGAACAAATAGCCGGCAATGCCGCGAACGAAAACAATTGGAACAAAGACCACCACGGTGGTCAGAGTGGAAGCAACGATGGCAGCGCCGACTTCGCGCGCCCCTCGAATCGCGGCATCATCGGGCGTGGCGCCTTCCTGACGCAGCCGGAAAATGTTCTCCAGCACCACCACCGCGCAATCCACGAGCATGCCCGACCCCAGCGCCAGCCCGCCCAGCGTCATGATATTGAGTGTGAGGTTCTGAAAATACATAAGGTTGAACGTGCCGATGATCGAGACCGGGATCGCCGTAGCGATGATCAGCGTTGGCGTGAAACTGCGCAGAAAAACCCACAGGATCCCGACGGCCAACCCAATCCCGATCAGCGCGGTCTGATACAGCTCCGTAATCGCCTTGCGCACGAACACCGACTGATCATAGGCCACCTCAATTTTGACATTGGCCGGCAGCGATTTGGAATTCTCCTGAATCGCCTCCATCACCAGCTGAACCACGCGAACAGTGTTGGCCTCGGCTTCTTTTTTAATAAGCACGCCGACGGCCGGATGACCGTTGAACCGCACAATGCTGTCGGGCCGGCGGGCGACAACTTCCACGCGGGCAACGTCTTGCAG
>JAOAGV010000195.1 GCA_026415575.1 Candidatus Sumerlaeia bacterium | reverse complement strand
GCGAACTTCGACGGCATCGGCTCGCCCCGGGTCTATACCGTCCGACGCGACGGCATGACCTTGCGCGACATCGCCCGGGAGGAACTGCGCGACGAAAATCAGTGGACGCGCATCTTCAACCTGAATCGCCAATGGAACCCCAGCGCTCCGCTGCCCGTCGGCACCAGTGTCTACCTGCCCGGTTCACCCTGATGCCACCCGGGACTGCGGAAGGTCCTCGCGCCGGTCAGAAATACTTGCCCTTTTCTCGACCGGCGCTCCGCTTGTTCCGCGCCCGATCGGCGGAATTTCGGATCAGCGTGTTCAAGGTCCGCTGGACCTCCGCGAGGATGGCCCGGCATTCCTGCATGACCGAGTTGCCCGTCCCGAGCAACACCTGCCGATCCTTCTGCAAATGCTCCAACTGCTCGCGCAGTGCGTTCAGGTTCTCCGGCAGCGTTCCGGTCTCGGCCACCCGGTCGAACACCTCCTCCAGGCGTTTGCGTTCCGCTGCCCCAGCCATCCACGTCGCATGATGGATGTACTCTCGCGCCTTGGGCAGGACATAATGGACCCGGTTCTTCGCCTTGGTCCACTGGGCGATGTCGGCCTGCAAGGCGTGCAACTTCTCCTCCACGTTCAATTGCCGTCGGAAAGCGGCCTCCAACTCGGCCCGCGTGCTGTTCATGCTCAGTCGCAGCGATTCGATGCTGCCCTCCAGTCCGAGGATGTTCTTCCACAACGATTCCAAGGTCTGCCAAGTCCGTTGCTCCTCGGTCGGCGGGGCCATGCCAGTTGGCATCGTTGGTTCAGGGGGCAGGGGTTCGTCCGATGGCGACATGTACTTCCTCAATTCGACGACGGGAGGCGGACAGACACGTCTCGCACGCCCATTGTGCCGGTCGGCGGGGGACTCGGCAAGGGTTGCTGTGTGGAGCGTTGGCCGCCACGACTGCCACGGCTGGGGTTGAAGTTCGCCGCGGATGACGCTGCCGAGCGCCTCGGCGACCGGCTTCGCCGCTGGTCCGCAGGCCATGGGACCTGTCATCTTCTTCCCACCTTTCACGGCACCCCGCACTTTTTCATGTATTTCCATCATTTCAATCATTTCCATCATTTCCGTCATTTCAAATAGTCGTGCCGTCACCGACTCGACGCCCCTCCGCGAGCTCTGCACCCCCAGCCGGTGACGCCGAGCGGCGCGTGCTTGGCGGAACCATCGGGAAGTCATGGATGCCGGAAGGCAAAGTCAAGGATTTGCAGAACGAATCAAAGCCAACGAGGCTCGGAGTCAGCCGAGGGTGGCTCTCCGCGGAGACGTTTTAATTGGTTCAATACTTCAACCGGTGAGGGAGAAGTTTGTGGAGGCGTGACGACCTCCAACCCGGCCCATACGACGATTGCCTTGCTCGCCCTTCGGCGACGGCCATCGGCCCCGGGTCGATTCAGAAAGTGATCCGACAGTCCTTCGGGCGGATCAAGACTACGCTCGCACTCATGCGACGGCCACGGAAAGACGAATGGCGGTGTGACGCTCTAGCGACATCTAGGTAAGAGGACAATCACGATGCCGATGAAGGCGTTCAACGGTAACGCCACGAGACAGCCGATAAATTCACGAGCTACGGACTACTGATTTTCGGCGCTGTTGTTCACGCAGCAGTTGTTGGTTAGTTTGGGCCGAGCGTATCCGCCGACGTAGATGCCTCGAAATTTGTTTTCGTCGCATTGGTTGTCTTGGGCGGTCCCGGCGGCGGAGCCGAAATAAGCGATCCCACATTGCAAGTTTTTTGAGCAGCGGTTGCCATACAACCGCGGCCGAGCTTGTTCGCCTACATAGATGCCGTGTTTCCTGTTTTCATTACAGGAGTTCTTGTGGGCAGTGCCGGAGGAGGAACCAAAATAGGCAATTCCGCTGTCGTGATTTCTCCAGCTAGAGTTGTTGAATAGGTCAGGTCTCGCACGGTCAGCAAGTTCGATTCCATGTAACTGATTGTCCGTACTCTCACAAGTCGTTACTTCCCCCGCCGTGTCGCCCTTCAACCACAAGCCGCTTCCGCCACGGTCCCCGTTCTCGGTAACAGCGCCAGTGAATCGGCAGCGACGAATGCTCACCGTTCCCCCATTGACCACCACGGCATGGGCCCAGGCAGTGCCGACATGCCGTACCGTGATCCCTTCCAAGCCAAAATGTCCTTTGCCTTCAAACACGAGAACCGCCTCCGCGGCGGCGCTGACAATCGCACAATGATCCCGATCCGGCCCACGCAACGTCAATGATTTGTCGATCCGGAGCGGTTGCCGTAGTTCGTAGGTGCCAGCGTCCAATTCCACCACGGCCCCCTCAGGCAAGCTGGCGACAACCGCGGACAAGTCTTCATTCGGTCGCACCCGTCGAAGCAGATGGGGAGGTTCTGCGCCGAGCGACGCCGAGGTGCGGGCAGAACTATTCTCTTTCGCCCAACGGAAATGAGCTTGGTAGGCTGCCCCAAGGGCGACGGCCACGTCGCGGTGCTGCCAATCTCGCGGTTCCACCTGCATCGTTTCCTGCAAGCGCCTTCGGATCAGCGGAATGCGCGGCGAACCGCCAATCAAAATGACCGCATCCACCTTCCAGCCCGCGGCCGCCGCTTCTTGCTGTAAACCCTGAGTCAATTGAATGCTTCGCTCCACATGGTGCGCAATCAGGCTCTCAAAGGTCGGTCGCTTTAGGTTCAATTTGAGTCGAACTCCACCTGGCCGCAACCAACTTAGGGGAGCCGGTTGTTCGGCAGAAGAGAGGTTCTCTTTGTAGCGCCGACAGTGCCGAAGCAATTGGAGGTCATAGCCATCTTGACAGATCGGCTGGTTGGTCTTCCGACGAAATTCTTCTTCCATGTAGTCATAGATGGCCCTGTCGAAATCAATGCCGCCGACATGATCGCCGCGCGGTGCCGCGGCCAGACGAAAGGAACCGTCAACCTTGTCACGGACGACCAACGCCAAATCAAACGTGCCTCCGCCCAGGTCGTACACCAGCAGGCTATCGCCCACGGGAATACCGGCTTGCGTGAAAGCGATGGCCGCGGCGACTGGCTCCTCCAGCAATTCGACCTCGGCAAAACCTGCTTTCCGGGCCACCTCCTGCAGCTTGTCCTTCTCGATTTCGTCGAAAATCGCTGGGTAGGTGATGACGGCGCGATGCACTGGAGCGTAAAAATGTGTCTGCTCGGCATCGCGCTTCAGCTTTTTCAGAATCTCCGCCGCGACATCGACTGGCGTGACCGCCCGGCCGTTGAGCATCCAAACTCGACCCTTGGCTAAATCCTGTTTCGCCGCGACGACGACCTTTTTGCGTCCCTCGGGGTCGTCGAGATGATCCTCGGCGTGCTTGCCGACCAAGGTTTCCTCTTTACCGAAATAGACGACGGAAGGAGTCTTGATTTCTCCCTCGGCGTTGAACAGGATCTCCGCGTGGCCGGTTTTCGGGTTGAACCAAGCCATGCTGCTGTTGCACGTGCCAAAGTCGATGCCAATGAAATGTTCCGCTTGGCTCATTTTGAGGTCAACCCAGCCAAGGTTGTGATTTTTTCCAATGCCCGCAACTGTGGCTGGATCGATCTGCATTCCTGGTCGAGACTGTTCCAGGCCACGAGTTGTTCGCGGAGTCTTTCAATTTCGCATCTGCGTTGGTGATTATCTAGCCGAGTTGGTTCGTTGCGACGATCTGTTTCGGCTTGGTTGTCGGC
>JAOAGV010000194.1 GCA_026415575.1 Candidatus Sumerlaeia bacterium | reverse complement strand
GACAAGTACCGCGCGGCATCCTCCGGCGGCGTCGGATTGATGTAAAAACCCGTGCCCCATTCAAAACCGGCCACACTGGTCAGCTTGGGAATCACTTCGATATGCCAGTGGTAAAAGGGGATGCCGTTGTGCTCGAACGGTGCCGTGTGAATCATGAAGTTATAGGGCGGGTCTTCGAGCACTTCTTTCATCCGCGCGAGCAATCCGCGCAGCAACTCGGCGAGGGCCACCAGTTGGTTCTTTTGGATTTCGTGGAAATACAGCGAGTGTTCTTTGGGGAGAATCCAGCTCTCGAAGGGAAAGCGCGAGGCAAACGGCGCGATGGCCATAAACGAGTCGTTTTCCATGATCATGCGCACCTGGTCTTTTTCTTCCTGATGGATGATGTCGCAGAACACGCACCGCTCTTTGTAATCCCAATAACGCCGCGAGCCTTCGATTTCCTCCTGAACGCGTTTGGGAACAATCGGCAGGGCGATCATCTGGGAGTGGGGATGATCGAGCGACGCACCGGCCTCACGCCCGTGGTTTTTGAAAATCATTATATACCGGAAGCGTTGGTCTTTTTTCAGCTCAATCACGCGGTCGCGGAACGCCCACAACACCTCTTGCACCTGCTTGGGCGGGTGGTCGGCCAAGGACAGGTTGTGGTCGGGCGATTCGATGACCACTTCGTGGGCGCCCACCCCGTTCATCCGGTCATACATGCCCTCGCCCGTGCGTTTGAGCGGGCCTTCGATTTGGAGGGCGGGAAACTTGTTGGGCACCACGCGCACCCACCAGCCCGGTCCGTTGTGCGGACTGCCGGCCTCGCGATAGGCAAGCACCTCTTGGGGGGTGTGACTTTCCTGCCCGCGACAAAACGGGCAGAAACCTTGTTTGGGTTTTTCTCGATTCTGGACGTAAGCACTGGGGCGTTTGGCGCGCTCGGTGGCAATGATCACCCACCGGCCGATGACGGGGTCTTTGCGCAGCTCTGGCATGATTGGTTTCTCGACAGCTCCTTCTGTCCGTTTTAGAGTTCCGAAATTCCTGTATTTCCTACAAGCCGAATCCTAACAAACTCTGGGGCAACATGTAGCTTGGCCACTTCCGTGCGTCAAGCCTTTTGTTAGAGTTTTCAGGCAAAGCTAGATTCCGCGGCAAACAATTCTTTTTCTGAAATCCAACCCTGACGCGGCCATTCAATACCGAATACACCTGTTTCGCGCCGAATGCCGAAGCTAAAGGAGAGCGGCAAGGCGCGGGGCCAAAACGAAATACAACACCAACGACATCAGGCCCATGATTGCGGAAAAGGCGAGGGCAATCCGGAAGTTTTCCACCGTGACTTTCGGGATGATATAGGACAACAAATATAGCATGACCCCGTTCAGGACCACGGCGGACAGAAACATGTAGTGCGGTCGCAACGGGATGCCCAGCCAATAATCTATGTATCCGATAAAGACGTTGATCGGTCCCAGCACAATGGAGACCGAGAGCACCGGAACCAATCCGCGAATGCGGATCCGTCCGCCACACAGAAACGCCAGCGCCCACAATACCACCGTGTTGATTCCCAGCTGAATTGCGATTAGCTCCCAGTTCACGTGATCAACTCCTGCATGAGTTTGGCAACCCGCAGATTGTGCGCCGCGTAGGTGTTGTTGGGATTGAGGGCCAGCGCTTTTTCAAACGATTCGATGGCCAGTTGAACCCAGCCGGCCTCGAAGTATTTCACGCCGAGGTTGTATAGAATGCGGTCGTTGTAAGGATAGCGCTTGGCCAGAGCCTGACATTCTTCAAGCGACAGGGCTCGTGCGGAGCGTGGCGAAGCCGCCGCGCCCGCCGCCGGGTTTCCACTTTCCGCGGCAACATCCAGACAGGGTTTGGCCATGCGTTGGGTCAGGGACTTGTACGCGTGCTGAATTCGCTCGAACTCGCGACGCGCCACCTCCTGCAATTTCACCCCCAAGTGCGCCACACGGTCGGGATGATACTCTTTGGCGCGCTTGCGATACGCGTGAACCAGCTCCTCGTGGCTGGCTCCCGGCTTGATCCCGAGAATGGCATAAGCGTCCTGTTCCGGAAACAGATCGTCGTAGGTATCGGTAACGGTCGGTTTGCGGCCGGCGGGCGGCGCGGCGGCGGTCGGTTTTTTTCCGTGAACGACCGACCGGTCGAGGTTGAGAAGCCCCGCACGCTGCGCTTCGCTCAACTCGGCTTGCGTCAGGTCGGCATCCTCCACGTTGACATTGCCCATTTTGGCGCCGGTGAAGTTGGCGAATTTGCAATTGGCCCCGCGCAGATCGGCGTTGGCCAGATCGGCGCCGATCAGCACCGCTCCGACCAGATAGGCCCCGCCCAACCGCGCCCCTTGCAGCAGGGCCTCCTTCATATTGGTGTCCACAAGGTTGGCCCCCTGCATCACCGCCGCCGACAGATTGGCACGAACCAGCAGAGCGTTGGCGAGGTTGGCACGCCGCAGATCGGCGTAGGTCAGGGCCGCGCCCGAAAGATCGGCCCCAGACAGATTGGTGTTGAACAGAACGGCAGACGACAGATCGGCTTGCGCCAGGTTGATGTCGGGTAATTCGAGATTGGACAAATCGGCTTTGGCGAGATCGAGCCGGGGGCTTTGTGCGCGCCGTTTTTCCCACTCGGCAGCGGGGGCGCGTTTTTCGCCGATTCGCCGGAGAAGTTCCACAAGGTCTTTTTGCGCCATAAGTAAATTCCCCGCGCCACAATTTCATCGTCTTGCATAAAAATCCTTTTCGCATGGGCTTTCAACTTTCAAGTCCGGAGTGAACGTGCCATGGGTCTGAAACCCTCAGAGGAAAAGCCAGCCATGCGGCCACCCCACGCTTCTGAAAATCTATGGTTGAAATCCTACAAGTAACCTGCCACAAACCCGTATAGGCCGGTGCAAAATCGCTGAATTAAAATCGTAGGGGAGGCAGACGATGGACGAAGCAAGGCGACAAGCGATTCTGGCACAATTGAAATTCGACCGGTTTGCCGCCGCTCTGGGCATCGAGGTTGTCGCGCTCGATGACGGTTACGCGCGCTGCCGCATGACCGTGCGGCCCGATATGCTCAATTCGGTGGATATTCCGCACGGCGGCTGCATTTTCACCTTGGCCGATATGGCGTTTGCGGCTGCGTGCAATTCGCATGGCACAGTCGCGCTGGCTCTCCACGTGGACATTACGTTTTACGCCGCTGCGCCCGCCGGTTCCGTTCTGTTTGCCGAGGCAAAGGAAGTTTATCTGGGTCGCAAAACCAGTGAATACGATATTCGGGTCACTGCCGAGGACGGCCATCTGATTGCCGCCGCGCGCGGGCTGGCCTATCGCAAGAGCGACCCCTATCCACCGCGGCAATAAGTGCGCCGTCTCTCACGTCTTCCAGTTTTTCCACTGGCCGCGCGTAAAATCCGGCACCTCAACGGGCCGGCTTTTGGCCTGAATCGAAGCCGCCGTCAGCGGCATGATCGCGCTCCACGTTACAGCGTCATAGACATCTACGGGCGCGCGTGTCCCCGTTCGAATCGCCCGGATAAACTCGCGAATGGGAAAGAAATCGCCTCCGCCGTGCTGCGTCTTGGCCGCCTCGCTCTCGTATTCCCGCCACATCGGATGGTCAAATTCCTCGGCATATTTGTCGAGCGTCTCCCACGTGTATGTCTTGCTGCGGCTTTCGATCCAGATTTTCTGCCCGTCCGAGTCATACGACGCCGTGGCGCCCTGCAGCGCATAGTAGGTTGTCGTCGGATGGGGTCGCGCCGAGAC
>JAOAGV010000193.1 GCA_026415575.1 Candidatus Sumerlaeia bacterium | reverse complement strand
GCTTCCACGCCAACCGCATTCCCCAACCGCATCCGGATGCCGTAGGATGCGACCCTCCACGTTCCGGTCGTGGTGGAACCCGACCCTCCACATTCCGGCGTGGTGGAACGCGACCCTCCACGTTTTCGCTCGTGGTGGAACCCGACCCTCCAGCTGAAGTTCTTGACACACCGGAATTTGAGAACCACTTTCATAAAGCTTCAGGGCCACCCAAAAAACCTTGTGCGGAAACACCCATCATGAGCGCCAATCCCTCACTCAATCGGCGGCAACTTCTGGCAGCACTTTGCACGGCCGGCGCAGCGGCAACCCAATCCGGCGCGACAGACGCAGGCAAGCCCGCTTCTCCCTCAGATTCAGGCCGTGGCCGCTTCTTCCGCGTCGGTCGGCGCAACGGCCGGTGGTGGTTTTTTGCGCCCGACGGAAAGCCGTTCTTCTCGCTCGGACTCAATCACATTGACTCCGCCCCGCTGCGCTATACCGAAAACCAAAACCTCTGGCGCGAGAAATATGGTAACAGCATCGAGCGATGGCTGAAAGAACGCGTCCGGCCCGATCTTCTGGCTTGGGGGTTCAACTCCGTCGGCTGGGTGCAGGAAGTCGTCACGCGCGGGCTGACCAATCACCGCCACTCGCGCAATTTCACCTTCGAGGAATATCAGTGGCTCGACCTGCCCTACTGCCACATGCTGCCGTTTGCCGACTTTCATCAATGGGAGGCCGAGACGCGCCACCCGGACTTGTTCAGCCAAGACTTCGAGCACTGGTGCGAGTACGTCGCACGAGCCGAATGCGCCCGGTTTGCCGAGGACCCCAAACTCATCGGCTATTTCTACATTGACTGCCCGACCTGGATTCATACGCGAAAAGAAAACGCGTGGAAGGGGCCGCTGTTTGATCCGGCCAAATTGGCAACCGACGCCGGCCGCAAGCAGTTGCGCACACTGGCGGAGCGCTACTATTCCGTGACCTACGATGCCATTCGCCGCTATGACAAGAACCATTTGATTTTGGGCGACCGGTATGAGTGCATGGCACCGCTGGCCGAAGAAGTCCTGCAGGCCGCTGTTCCGTTTGTGGACGTCCTCAGCTTTCAGCACTTCGGCAAGGTCGAGGCCATTCGCGCCGACCTCGCCAAGTGGGCCAATGCAACAGAAAAGCCGGTTCTTCTGGCCGACAGCTGCGGCAGCCTCCCGCAGGGCGACGGCACGCGGCAGGATGCGCAGAAATATGAGGACACCCTTTCCGCGTTGCGCGAAATTCCGGCGGCTGTCGGGTTTCACCTCTGCGGCGCTTATCTGCGCAACCGTGTGCGCCGCCGAGGCCTGCGCGATGAACAGGAACGGCCCGACACCGCGGCGATTGCCCGCATCGCCCGCGCCAACCAATCCATGACGGAGTGGGTGGAAAAACAAAATGGCTAAACCCTTTCGCGAAGACAAAGACATGCTGGCGTTGCAAGCACGCGAGGCCGGCTCCGTGCCCCATCGTTCGCTGCTCGGACTGGGCGGCGTTCTCAAAGGTTTTTCCATGCCCGACGGTCCCTTCGATCCGCGTGGCGAATGGGAACACCGCTATCGTGTCTTCATTGTGCGCACGACGCCGGAGGACGGCTGGCAATGCTTGCCCGGTGGCGCGCTGATTCTTCGGCGAAAGCCGTTGGACGGCGGTCGTTTCGAGCTGACGGTACGCTTCGGCGCAGAACACGGCACAACCATAGTGGACCGGCTGGACGCACAGATGGTTTGCAAGACGGATGAAACCGCCAGTCTCGTGAGTTGGCAGCTGCGTGCAGTTCTGTTCGATACAAAGCAGGGCAAGGCCGCAATCGAGGCGGTCGTGGAAACCGGCAGTATCGCCGGCGGAGAGATTCGGCTTGCCGCAGGGGCGAAAAAGAAGACGCTTCGTGCGCCCGAACCCATCACATCCAACTGGTCGCTGTTCGAGGCCCTGCAACGCCTCGGGCCGGAAAGGACAGCGCCGCCGGAGTTCTCCATGCTGGAAGAACTTCGCCTGTTGCGCCTGAACCAGCGCCTCGTGGCAAAACCGCCAGTGGAAGTCGGAGTCGGCGGCCGTGCGGTTTTGCTCCGCCGCCTCGAACATTTCGGCGACGGCATTCTCCCCTATACCTACTGGTTCGACGGTGCGGGCCGGCTGCTGTTTGCCGTCGGCGGTCTGCGGGCTTATGTGTGGGAGCCCAAAGTGGAACTGGATACGAAATAAACTGGAGAACTGTGGATGATGACAACAATGCAGCGAAAAAGAATCTCCCGACGGCGTTTTCTCAACCTCAGTGCATTGGGTCTGGCTTCGGCCGCCGCGCCCGTTTCAGCCGCGCCGGCGGTGCTCAAGCGCCGGCCGCCCAATCTGCTGTTCATCCACACGGACCAACAATTCAACGACGCCATAGCAGCGCATGGCTGTCCCCATCTCAAAACGCCGCAGATGGACCGTCTGGCCGCGCGGGGAATCTCGTTCCGCCTGTCATATTCGGCCAATCCGGTCTGTTGCCCCGCGCGCGCCGCATGGTTCACGGGCCGCCCGCCAAGCGAAAATGGTGTGGTGGTCAATCAAAACCGGCCGCTGCTGAAAACCCTGCCCGACCTCGGCCAGTGGTTTGGTGCCCGCGGCTACGAGCCGGTCTATGCGGGCAAATGGCATATCACCGGCCGCAGCGTTGGCCAAAGCTTCAAAGTGCTGACCCCCGGCACGGGCATCGGCGAACACAGCGACGGCGGCGTGGCGCGCGCCGCCCAGCAGTTTCTTTCCCACTATCGCGGCGACAAACCCTTCTTTCTGTCGCTCGGATTCCTTCAGCCCCACGACATCTGCTATTGGGTGTTTGCCCACACCGCGCCGCTGGCGGAGTTGCCATTTCCTGAACTGGCCGGCCATCTACCGCCGATGTGGGAAAACTGGGGATACGATCCGCGCGAGCCGGAAACGTTCCGCCGCGGCTGGCGTGCGTCGGACGCGTGGAAGCAAATCTCTAAATGGCCCCAGTGGCAGTGGCGCTACTACCGCTGGAGTTACTATCGCCACGTCGAGATGGTGGACGCGCAAATCGGGCTGGTGCTCGATGCGCTCGAAGACGCAGGCCTGACCGAGAACACCGTAATCATTTTCAGTGCGGATCACGGCGACGGCATGGGCGCGCATCAACTCTGGCAAAAAATGTATTTCTACGAAGAGGCCGTTCGTGTGCCCCTGATCCTTTCCTGGCCCGGGCAGGTCTTGGAAAACGTGCAAGATACGCGGCATCTGGTCTCCGGGCTCGATGTCGCGCCCACGCTCTGCGATTTCGCGGGCATCGAGCTTCCACCGCTTTGCCGCGGACGGAGCCTTCGCCCTCTGGCGGAAGGGAAAACCGCCGAGTGGCGCGAGTATCTGGTCAGCGAAGTGGCCGTAACCGGCCGCATGGTGCGCACGCCCGAATGGAAGTTCATCACCTATCGCGGTGACTCGACCGACCAGTTGTTTGACATGCGCCGCGATCCCGGCGAATTGCACAACCTTGCCCCCGACGGCCGCCATGCCGATGTTATCGCCGACCTGCGCAAGCGACTGGCCGACTGGGAAAGCCATTTGCAGCCCGCCCCCGGCGCTTTGTCGCGCGATGTTAAATGACCGCAAGTCGCGTGGGATGCTATCACGATATGCGCCAAGGCCTGTTTCAAGTGAGGTGTTAAGGGGCCGCAAGTCACATGGCGTGCTATCCCACATACCATCCGCCGTGGTTCACACCGTCCGATATAGGCATACATTATCGGCCCTGAAGGGGCCAGCCCCGCCGCAGTTATTTTCCAATTCCGATGTGGGCAAACATCATCGTTCCTATACGGGCCATTGCCGTGGTTCACACCTGTCTCTTATACACATCT
>JAOAGV010000192.1 GCA_026415575.1 Candidatus Sumerlaeia bacterium | reverse complement strand
GCCGGAGCATGGGTATGGTCCGGCGTACTGATGACCACAGCATCGTATTTTGGTTCCAGTTCCTCCAGGGCCTTTCGGAAGTCTTTATAGATTTTGGCGTGGGGAAAGCGTTGGTAGGTCGGCGCAGCTCGTTTTTCATCCACATCGCACAGGGCGACAACGTCCGATTCGCCCGCCGCGATAGCCTCATTGAGGATGTTCATGCCCCACCACCCGCTGCCGATCAGCGCGGTTTTGTATTTCTTGTTTTTCTGCGCACCGAGGATGGCCGGCGTCCCAAGGGCCACTCCGCCTGCGATGCCCGTTGCCAGAAAGCGGCGGCGATTCATGCTCATGACAAACCTCCCGATTTGGTGGACTGGGTAATCGAAAGAAAATTCGGCGGATGCATTTTCATCCTTCAACCATCCTGCAATAACCATGGGCCGCCATGTCAAACAAGGAAAACCAGTCCGCTGCCGCATAGTTTTCAAAAAATAAGGCGCATACTCACATTGGAGGCCCTCAATAAAATGCGACCTTTGTTCCTTGGCAACTTCGCGCGAGACCAAGGATCAGGATTGGAAGGCAAAAATGACCACCGGGCATTTACGGATAAATCCCCGGACGGTCCAACCCTGCCGTTTCATCCAGACCGAACATGATGTTCATGTTCTGAACTGCGGAGCCGGCTTGACCTTTCATGAGGTTGTCAATGTGGGAAATGACAACCATCCGGCGTGTGCGCGGGTCCACATTGACCCAAAGGTCGCAGAAGTTGGAACCGCGAACCGCGGCGTTTTGGCCGGCGACGCCTTTGGGCAGGACACGGACAAATTTTGCCCCGCGGTAAAAGTCCAGATACACTTGGCGAACGTCGTCAAGCGATGTGTCGCGGACCAGCGTCCCGTAGCAGCAGGACAGAATGCCGCGGCAGACCGGAACGACTTGCGGCGTGAAGGTCAGCGCAATGCGTCGTCCGGCAAGGCGGGACAACTGCTGCTCGATCTCAATGACGTGCTGATGGCCGGTCATTTTGTAGGCATACATATTGTCATATTGCGCGGGATAGTGGAAGTTTGGACGGGGCGTCTTGCCCGCGCCCGACACGCCGGTTTTCGAGTCGGCGATCAGGCTGTCGAGCGCAATCAGGCCGGCTTTAATGGCGGGGGCAAAGCCCAGGATGATGCTGACGGCAAAGCAACCCGGGTTGCCGACCACAGGGGCTTCGGCGATGGCGGAGCGGTGCAGCTCGGCCAGACCATAAACGGATTTGGCGAGCAATTCCGGTGCGCCGTGAACCGGGTTGCGACCTATGCGCGTGGCGTATTCCTGATAGTCGGCGGGGGTATTGAACCGGAAATCGCCGCTGTAGTCCACAACGCGCGTGCCGCGGGCCACCAGACCGGGGGCCAGTTGCTGGCCGGCGCCGTCGGGCGTGGCCAAAAAGGCCACATCGGCGGGTTCGGAATCCGCCTCGCGTGCCGCGTCGAGAATCGGCAGATCGCAGAAACCGGTGAGGTGGGGATAAAGTGCGCTGAAAGGCTTGCCGATGTCGGCAATGTCGTACAGGCCGAGGATTTTGACATTAGGATGTCGCAGAAGCAGTTCGGTCACACCGACGCCGCCGTAGCCGCCGGCCCCGATAACTTTGGCTCGAATCACAGAGAGTTCTCCTCTGAAGGAAAAGTGGGGCGGACGTGCCGCCTGCCCGAAACTCGCGCAGTGTTGTCTTTGCCCAAAGCCGCCGCGGATAGAGAACGCTGCGGCGGCTTCGCGCAAGGAAAGAACAGAAATGAAATGGTGAGCGCGGAATTGTCGGAATCAAGCGAAAACCTTGCGGCATGCGGGCCGCCGATGAAATTGCTCTTGAACTGGCATGGGTTTTGGCCACTATATCCCACACGCTATACTCGAAAGGAGAATGGGGACAATGGGGCAACATACTGAGTGGAGATCGCGGCGGGAGTTTTTGCGCAGCCTGTTGGCGGCGGGCGGCGGCGCGGCGGCACTGGCAACCGCGGGCCGCAGCGCTTATCC
>JAOAGV010000191.1 GCA_026415575.1 Candidatus Sumerlaeia bacterium | reverse complement strand
AGATGTGTATAAGAGACAGCCGCAGCGCTTATCCCGCCGAACCGCCGGCAAGTGCCGGCAATGAGCCGCTGAACCAGCTGGCCGGTGTGTCCAACGTGCTGCAAACAACCAGCCGCGTTTCGTTGATCAAGGGCGACGACCAGAAGCGCAACACGATCGAGGCGCTCAAGGCGATCGAGCCGGAAATCCGGCGGGGACTCGAGGGCAAGAAGCGCGTCCTGATCAAGCCGAACTTCGTTCACACAGCCATTCCGTTGTGCGCGACACAGGCGCCGGTGGCCGAAGGCATCATCGAGTTTCTGAGGCCGTTCTTCAAAGGCGAGATCGTGATCGGCGAGTCGTCTGCGAACGCTCCGGCCACCGAGGGCTTCAAGAACTACGGCTATGAAGAACTGGCGCGGAAGTATCAGGTGCCGTTGATTGATTTCGACACCCAGCCGTTCACGTATATGTATTGCATAGACGACCGGTTCCGTGTGGTTCCGGCCCGCACGACCATGTTGGTGTTTGATCCCGACACCTATCTGGTTTCGGCGGCGAGGCTGAAAACCCACGACCGCATTGTGGCCACGTTGTCGTTGAAAAACCTGCTGGTCGGAGCCGTCATCAAGGACACCACCGCCGGTTGGGGCAAGGACAAGAAGGGACGGAATGACAAGATCATCACCCACGGTGGGAACACCATCCGCGGGATCAATTTCAACCTGTTCAAGCTGGCCGAACAGCTGCGGCCACATCTTGCGCTGATTGACGGCTTTCAGGGCATGGAAGGCAACGGCCCGACCGGCGGCACGCCGGTGGACCACCGGATTGCAATTGCCAGCACGGATTTTCTGGCCGCCGACCGCGTAGCAATCGAGGTCATGGGCATTGATTGGAAGAAAGTAGGCTATCTCAATTTCTGCGCGCAGGCGGGAATGGGCCAGGGCGATCTGGCCAAAATCGAGATTCAGGGCGAGAAACCGGAAAACGTCAAACGCACGTACAAACTGCACAGCAATATGCCCAAACAGTATGAGTGGGGTTGAGAAACCCAACGAGTCGTAAGGATGTTCGGCCATGATTATCGGCGTAGTCCGCGAGGTCCGCGAACATGAATATCGCGTGGGCCTGGTGCCGGGCGGCGCGCGTTTGTTGGCCGCCGACGGCCATCGCGTCGTGGTGGAAACGCGCGCGGGCGAAGGCAGTGGATTGTCCGATGACGAATATCGCGCCGCAGGCGCCGTGATTGCCCCCGACGCCGCGTCGGTGTGGAAGCAGGCCGAGTTGGTGGTCAAGGTCAAGGAACCGCAGCCGTCGGAGTATTCGCTGATCCGGCGGGGGCAGATGATCTTGACGTATTTTCATCTGGCCTCGTCGGAAGCGTTGACCCGCGCGCTTCTGGAAACCGGCGCCGTCTGCATTGCCTATGAAACCATTCAGACCGCCGACGGCCACCTGCCGTGCTTGACGCCGATGAGCGAGGTCGCCGGCCGCATGGCGGTGCAGGAGGGGGCAAAGTATCTGGAGAAACCGATGCACGGGCGCGGCATTCTGTTGAGCGGGGTGCCGGGCGTGGCGCCGGCGGAGGTGCTGATTCTCGGCGGCGGCGTAGTAGGCGCGAGCGCGGCGCGAGTGGCCGCCGGCATGGGTGCGCGCGTAACCGTTCTCGATGTCAATCTCGACCGTCTGCGCTATCTGGCCGATGTCATGCCGCCGAATGTGGTGACCTTGATGAGCAACGAAGAAAACCTGCGCCGCCTCTTGCCGCAGGCCGACCTTGTGATCGGGGCCGTTTTGGTGGCCGGGGCGAAGGCACCCGTGCTGATCACGCGCGAGATGCTGCGGACGATGAAACCCGGGGCGGTGATTGTGGACGTGTGCATTGATCAAGGGGGGTGTCTGGAAACCTCGCGGCCGACCACGCACGCCAACCCGGTGTATGAAGTGGACGGCGTCGTCCATTAT
>JAOAGV010000018.1 GCA_026415575.1 Candidatus Sumerlaeia bacterium | reverse complement strand
CAGCCCGTTGATGGCCGTCAGCGAAGTTGGGAACGTTTCGAGGGTCAGTTGGCAATCGTGTGCACGCACTTCGCCGCGCAGACCCCACTCGAACGGCAGATGGAGCAGCGTCGCGCTGGTGAGGTCCTTGAGCTGGAAGGCTTGCCGGAACAAGTCTTTGCCAAACGCGTCGAGTTCGAATCGGGCAGAGAGCGTGCCGCCGACTTCATAGCGGCTGAGCGCGCGGGGCAGAACTTGCTGGATGGCCCGAAAACCCGCCGTGGTTTCGGCTCGTGCCGAAAAACGCCCCGCCTGCGGTTGCGCCTCGGCTTCGAGGGCAAAGGGAACCCTGCCAATCCAGCCGGTGGCGGTGGTGAGACGGACGGCGTTTTCCGTTAGTTCCAGTCTGCCGGAGATGTCATGGAAGGTTCCGTCGAGCGCCCACGTGGGCGATTGAAACGAGACGTTGTGAAAGAGCACGGTGCCGCTGGCGGCAATATCGTCGGCCCGAATTGAACGGCGGAGCGGACCGGACAAAGTAAGCGTGGCTGCCACATGGCCGCGAGGCTCAACTGCGGCCAAGCGCGGGCGCACGGAATCGGGCGCGAACCGAAGGGCTTCGATGATCGGGATTTGGGTTTGAATCGTGCATTCGGCGCGCGGATGGCTCCAGAAAAAAGGCTCTCCTTCGACGGCCGCGCAAACTGTGGCCGACGTTCCCCCCATTTCGGCGCGCGCCGACTGGATTTCGAGCCGCTGCGGGGCGAGGGCAAAGATCCCGTGAACGCCGGTAACCGGTGCGGGAAGAAGCGGGTGCTCGATTCGGCCGTTGCGAAAAGCGACGATGCCCGCGAGTGTTTTGGTTGTGGGCAGTCCCGGATGTCCCGCACGTTCCCAGCCCAGCACAAGCGTGCCGCTTCCGGCCAAGTCGCCGGAAACGAGGGGACGCCGCGAAAGCGCCGCCAAGACGGTAGTGCTGGCTCTAGCTTCCAAAGGGGCCGGTAGGGTGGTCAGAAAATCTTCGGCTCTTGCCGCGAAGTTCCACGCGATGCGGCTGGTGCCTTCCCATCCCTGCCACCATTGGCCTTCATGGATGCCGCTGAGCGAGACGCGGCCTTGCGCCCAGTGGCCGCGACAGCGCGCAATCTCCAGCCGGTCGGGGGTTGCCGAACCCTCAAAATCTATGTCCGTCACCGGAAACGGCAGATAGTCGGAAGACAGACTTGGGCCGGCGAAAGCAACACGCACGCGCGGTTCGCGGAGTCGGGGCGGCGAGGCCGTTATGCGCGCAGCCGCCTCAACAGCAAGATGCTTGGGATGGCCTTCGATTGCAGGCCATTGGGGCGGTCGGCGGGCATTGTACAGGCGCAGCCATGCGTCGGCCAACCGCTCGACGGTGATCGTTGCGGTCGAATTGCGGTCGCCGTTTGGATGAAATGCTGCACCGGCGCGGATTCGACTATCGCGGCTGGCCAAAGAAAGAGCAACTTTGCCGCAGGAAGTACGGGGATCATAGGCGCCGGTGAGGGTCAGAGAGGTGGCCGTTTCCGTTACTCCCAGCGCTTCGATGAGCGGGCAGTTGGCGACCAGAAGTCCGCTCCATTGGTCGGTTGGGTCGCGTCCAATTTGGACATCGAGACGGAGCGAGTCGGTGCGGCCGCTCAAGGAAGGCGGGCCGATGCCCGGATCGCCGAAACGAATTGGCGTGGTGCGCAACCGCACGTTATACCCGCGCGGAGAAGCCGTGAGGGCAATCTGAAAGGACGACAGTTGGCTTTGACCAATCCGACCGGAAAGCGTGGCTTCGGAAATAGGGGGCTGTGGATCGAGCGTTACCAAACAATTGATTTGCGGCAGCAGGAAATCCGCGCGTTCGGAAGAAACCTGCACGGGGTCTCGAACGCGCAGAACGGCGTTTTCAATTTGGAGAGAAATCCGCGGTTGGGGCGATTGGGCTTTGGGCTGCGTGCGAACCCAATCGGGAATCGGGGGGAAACAGACCGGCGTGTTTTGCACAAATGCCACCACGACGGCATCAAGGTCGCGGAGGGAAACAGTTACGGCTGCCGGACGCCGCTGCGACAGCACGTCGTGCCAGTTCACCGCAACCCTTGCGTGATCCACATTCCACACGAGCTGAGGAATTCCGCACGGTTGGAAGCGGTCGGCAAAGTCCGAATAGTCGAGGCGGAGATGCTCGATGCAAAGGCGGCCCTGCCATAGATAAAGCGTTGCCCGTTCGATCGAAACCCGACAGTCCAGACGCGCGGCGATCACGCCTTCGAGGTAGGCGCGGAGAAACGGCGGAGACCAAGGGATGAACAGCGCTGCGGCCGCAAGCAGGGCAAGCGTCAGCACGCACAGCAACAGTCGGCGCAACCATTTTTTCCATCTGCGGAGCCGCATTGCCTGTCTTTCTGCTTCTATTCCGTTGTGCCGGGAAAGGCAGTCAAACGCCTTTTGTTGAGCACACGCATTGCATGACTCAGGGCTGCTTTGGGAAAGCCGCGCAAGACGGGATTTAGGCAAGGGAACAGTACCGTGTCAATTGTCATAAACTGCGGGCAGAGGGGGCCTCAATTGTTCGGAGAAAGTCTCATGAAAAGGCGCCAAGCCAGAAATAAATGGCATGCAAGATTGAGCTGGAAGGTAATCCATTTATGAGGTTGCAGAGTTCTATGGTTTTGGATTCTTTCGTCTAACGTGGCCAATCTTTTGGAGTGCGGCAGCCATGCTGCCGCTTTTTTCATCGCCCTTTGCGAAAAGAAACGTTCGTTTTGCCGGAAAGGGCCTCGTTTGGCTGGTTTATGGCCGTTGGAGAGCAAAGCGGCAGCACGGCTGCCGCATTCCAAAAGTCTGGCGAAATACATACCACACTTCAACTCTGCAGTCCAAACATCCAGCCAGTTTGTGACGATCTCTTCCACCTTCTAACCTCTTGCCTCTGACCTCTATGGTTGTGGCCGGAGGCCACGTTGAGAGTGAAAGCAGCCAGTCCTGCGTAAAGGTCGGCAGCAAAAGATCTTGATTTTGGGTCAGAAAGTGGTGGGGCTTTTGTTCCACATTGGAACAAAAACGAACCGTGCACGAAACAGAAAACACAAAGGACATGAAAAAGAATCTGGGCACAAGTCTATGGTATTGTTGGACTTATGCCCAGATTGTTCTGGTGCCCGGAGAGGGAATCGAACCCTCACGGGGGATTGCCCCAGGGGATTTTAAGTCCCCAGCGTCTGCCGTTCCGCCATCCGGGCACGGCGGGGAATGAAGGCTGTGCGGCGGGATGCCTGTGCGAAGGTTATGCGGCACGACCGGCGCTGCCGAACAGTTCGATCTTTTCAGCCACTTCGCGGCGGATTCGTTCGATCTGCGCCTCCAGTGGTTTGAGCGGTTCGTATTCCTTGTGGGCGAGGTGATAGTCCACAAAGCCTTCGATGAACGCGTATTTGATCTGGGTGGAAATGTTGACCTTGGCGCAGCCGAGCGAGATGCATTTGCGGAAGACGTCGTCGGACAGACCCGTTCCGCCATGGAGTGCAATAGGGACGCCCGTGCGGCGGGCAATTACTTCGAGGCGGTCGAAGGCCAGTTTCGGCTCGCCTTTGTAGATACCGTGCGCCGTGCCGATGGCCGGGGCGAAAGCGCTGAGGCGGACGGTCTGGCAGAAACGGACAGCCTTTTCGGGGTCGGCAAGGTGAGCGTCTTCGTCGGCGACGGCCTTGTCGTCCTCGACGCCGCCAATTTCGCCGAGTTCGGCTTCGAGGCTGACGCCGGCGCGCGAAGCCATTTCCGCTGCCCGCTGCGTCAGGGCAAGATTTTCCTCGAACGCTTTGGCCGACCCGTCAAACATGACCGAAGTCCATCCCGCTGCAATACATTGCTCGATGACGGCGAGGTCTTTGCAATGGTCGAGGTGGAGGACAACGGGCACGGGCGAGCGACCGGCGATTTCGCGCAGCCACGAGGCAATGGCCGCGCAGCCCCAGAAACGGACGGTCTTGACGGAAGTCTGGACAATGACGGGCGCACGCAATTGCTCGGCCGCGCGAACGATTGCCAAGGTCGAGGCATAGTCCACCATGTTGAACGCGCCAACGGCATAGCGGCCCGTCTGGGCAGCGGGGAGGACGTCATCCAGTGTGGCTAGAGGCATAAACGGGTTCCTTCCTTACTGTTTGACTTTTCCGGTTCTTCCCATCAGGAGCGCGACGACCAGCAACGCGGCAGCAATTACCGCCGCAATCGGGAGGCTTTGCTGCACGGTCCGCCCTTCGCTGAGTGCTCCGATGATTTTGGGCAGGATCATTGAGCCCAACAACCCGATGGAGAAGATAATCCCGAAAATACTTCCATACAAGCTGGAGTCGAACTTGCCGAAGGTTACGCCGACAATGGTCGGAAACATCGGGGCCAGTGCAAGCCCCGTGACGAGGATGGCCGCAATGGCCAGAGTCGTGCTGCCTGTCTTGGACAACACGAGGATCGAAACGATGGCCACGGCCGAGGTGGCCGCGATGACAAGGGAGCCGATTTGCGACAGGTTTTTCACAGTCGAAAAGATGAACCGCCCGACCGCCATGGCGAGGCCAAACATGGCCAGTGCGCGGCCGGCGTTGCGCACGGCGTTGGGTGCGTCGGCCCCACCGAACATCTCGGTCATCAGCGGCTTCGACCATGTGTTCATGGTGAACTCGAGTCCCATATAGCAGACCAGTGCAAGCGCTGCCAGAAGAACGGCCGGCTGGCGCAACAACTCGACGGCCATCGAAAGTTTGAATCCTGTCGGCACGCTCGGATAGTCGGAAATGATCGCAAAGACGGCGAAGACGAAAATCAGCACGGCAATGACCGACAATGTAGCCGCATAGCTCATCCCGACGTCGTTGATCAGCGTTACGATGGCCAGCGGTGTCAGGACAAAGGCCAGACCGACGAAGGCGTTGCCGAAATTGCTGGCGCGCGCCGGTTCCTTGCCGTCGAACAGCACAACCGGCAGGAGTGTGTTGCCAACCGTGTTGCAGCAGATGGCCCCAATGCCCAAAAACACCGAGGCCACGACGGCCACGGCAAACGACGAGGCGAACGCCAGAAGGAGGATGCTGGCGCTGGAGACCAGAAAGCCGACGATGGCCATGGGTTTGTGGCCGAAGCGGTCCACCAGCAGACCGGCCATCAGCTGGACGGCGAGCGAGGCGAGCATCAGCGCCATCATCAATGTGCCGATGTCGGTGTTGGTGATCTTGAGTTTCGCCTTCAGTTCTTCGGACACGGAACCGATCATGATGAAACAGGTGGCCAGAGTAAAAACGGCCATGATGGCGACGACGGGTGTAAGTTTTTTCATCGGACTCCCCTTTCGCTTGTGGATTGAGCATTGGGCGGCATTGGTTTTGTTTCCGCTCAGTTGTGCAGGACGATTGCAAATCTTGCCGGAATGGTGCCGCGATGACCTTTACGCGTAAAGTTTGCCTGCGCCGGCGCGCAGGTCAACCTTTTTTTGCATGGAGACCGCCGCGGGTATGAAATGATTGACATCCGCCTCGCCGGCATTGCCCGTGAAATGTCAGCCGATTGCTGCGCCTATTGATAATTCTTTCCCCTGTTCAGCGCAAGCCGCCCGCCGCGGGGCAATGCGGCTCAGACCTCGGGCAGTTTCCATGGGTCTCGTTTGGGGCGGTCGAGCCATTTTGTTCCTTCGCCGGGGGCGACGATCTCCCATTTCTGCGGGTCCCAGCGGATGGTGGTTTTGTTCCAGTAGGCCAGATTGCCGAGGTGGCAAACCGTCGCCGAGCGGGCGCCGATTTCGGCGTCGGCGATGGGGCGCTTGCGGCTTCGGACGCAGTCAATGAAGTTGCGTTTGTGGTCTTCGGGCTCCTCGAAGTAAAGGCGATTTTCGGGCGGAATGTTTTTTTCGGCCAAGTCTTTGGGGTCGGTCTTGAGCCAGCTGCGTGAGACCGTGACGGTGCCCTTTGCACCGATAAACTTCACGCCTGTAGTTCCTTCGAGGTCTGCGATCTTCTCCATGACGATGCCGTTGGCGTATTTGAAAGTCATCGGGCGGTCGCCCTCCGGTGGGGCGATCTCGACGGGACCCGACTCGTCCATGCCCAGACCCCATTGGGCGATGTCGAAGTGGTGGGCGCCCCAGTCGGTCATCATGCCGCCGGAGTATTCCATGTAGTCGCGCCAGTGGGGAAAGACGGTGTAGAAGGGGTGGTCCTTCATATCATCGGGCGGCGTTTCGGGGATGCCATCGGGGCAGAGTGTCTTGTTGTAGCCGCGCAGCGGGGCGGGCCCCAGCCAAGCGTCCCAATCCAAGTCTTTCGGCGTCGGCTCGGTTTCCAGATCGCACGGCTTGGAGTATTCCGGATAGCCTTTGGCCGCGATGCAGACCAGGACTTTTTCGATCGGGCCGATGAACCCGCTGCGCACAAGCTCGCAGGCCTTGCGAAACCGGCCGTCGAATTCCGAGCGCTGCATGCTGCCGGTCTGAAACACGCGATTGTGCTTGCGGGCCGCCAGCATCATCTGCCGCGCTTCGTGGATCGTCAACGACAGCGGTTTTTCACAATACACATCCTTGCCCTGCCGGCACGCCTCGATGGCCATGATGGCGTGCCAGTGGTCGGGTGTGGCGATGATGACGGCGTCGAGGCCGGGATGGGCGAGCAGTTCGCGGAAATCGGCATAGGCTTTGGCGCCCGTGGCGGCGGATTTGATTTTTTCCCGGGTATAGTGCTCATTGATGACGCGGACGGCGTAGTTGCGGCGCGCGGCGCTGACGTCGCATGCGGCAACCATTTGCACCTCTTCCATCCGGAGGAATCGTTTCAACAACGCCAGACCTTGCTTGCCCGGACCGATGATCCCCATGACGATCCGGTCGTTGGCGGGGGCGGCGGCAGTTCGGCGCGTCAGCGACGTGAGGATGGTCGGCGCGGCGATGGACGCCGCTGCAGCGGATGTCAGGAATCCGCGGCGAGTGGTGGGCTTCCCGTTTCTCATCTTTCCAGTCTCCTCTCCGGTCCCGCAAATGGTGTCAATCCAGTCGAAAAACAATTTTCTATCTTCCGAATCGAAATCGAAGAACGGAAAACAGGCCGTTGACAAGGATTTTCCATGTCAGAGTGGACTTGCCCGCGCGACGCTGCTCAAAATGAATCGGCACTTCGGCAAATGTGCAGCCGGCGCGGCGGCACGCTACCAAAACTTCCTGCACAATCGCCGGCCCGTTCGACCGCATCGCCGCCAGATTGATACGCTCGAGCGCCTCGCGCCGGAACACCCGAAACCCCGACGTGCAGTCGCGCACAGACACCCCCAGCACAAGGCGGATATACAGGTTGGCCAAGCGCGTGATGGCCATGCGGACGGCGCTGCGGCCCGACTCGCCTCCGCCCGGAACCAACCGCGAGCCGATCACGACGTCGGCATGGCGCGCTGCTTCGAGCATCGCGGGAATATGGCGCGGATGGTGCGACCAGTCGGCATCCATTTCGACAATCAAAGCGGCCCCGGCGTCGAGCGCATAGCGAAATCCGGCCACGCCGGCCGAGCCGCGTCCGCGCACGCCGCGCCGGTGGACCAGATGTACCCGCCTGTCGCGTTCGGCGATCTCCGCCACGATGCGCCATGTGCCGTCGGGCGAGTCGTCGTCCACCACCACGACGTGCATGCCGTCGAGCGCCAGCAGGGCCTCGATCAACGAGGGGATATTGCCCGCCTCGTTCCACGTGGGCAGCATGGCCATGACGGGGATTGCGGGTTGTTCCATCGCCGGATTCTCATCTCCCAAAGTGGTGCTGCTGGTTGCGCGGGCGGCCGGTTATTTTCGCCCGTCGGATTTCAGAAAGCGGACACAGACCGGCCGTCCGACGGTGATTTTATTGCCCGTCGGTTCGAGTGCGCCGGTTTCCGGATGAATCCGGAACACCACAACGCTGTCGCCGTCCTGATTGGCGACGAGGCAAAATTTGCCGGACGGTTCGATGTTGAAATTGCGCGGCGTTTGAATGCCGGCGGTTTCATGCTCGACCAACGTCAGTGTGCCTTTGGCCGGGTCCGCTTGATAGACGGCAATGCTGTTGTGGCCGCGATTGGAGCCATAGACAAACTTGCCGCTCGGATGGACACGGACTTCGGCGCAGGTGTTGGTGCCCGTAAAATCTTTCGGCAGCGTCGGCACGGTCTGGATTTCAGTCAAGGCCCCCTTGGCCGCATCGTAGGCGAACCCGGTGATGGTGCAATCGAGTTCGTTGATGACGTAAGCAAATTTGCCGTTTGGATGGAAGGCAAAGTGACGCGGGCCGGCGCCGGGTTTGACTTTGGCAAACGCCGGATCGTTGGGCACGATCGTGCCTTTTTCCACGTCCAGTTTGTAGATCATCACCTTGTCCGTTCCGAGATCGGCCACGAAGGCAAAGCGGTTGTCGGGGCTGAGATTGACCGAGTGGGCGTGGGGGCCGGTCTGGCGTTTGGCGTTGGGGCCGCTGCCCTCGTGCTGAACGGCGCAGGTCGGTTCGCCAAGGCTGCCGTCATCGCGGATCGGAAGAACGGCGACGCTGCCGCTGCCATAGTTGGCCACAAGGACGCACCTGCCTGTCTTGTCCACGTTGACGTGGCAGGGGCCTGCTCCGCGCGACGGCTGGGTGTTCAGAAGCCGCAGACTGCCATCGGCCGCAATGGCATAGGCGCTGACGCCGCCAGAGCCGCCCATCTCGCTGACGGCGTAGAGAAACTTGCCGTTGGGGTGGAGTTCCACAAACGACGGATTGGTCGCTTCGGCGGCAAGGGCGGGGTCGGAGAGTTTGCCTGTTTCCAGATCAAGCGTGCTCCGGTAGATGCCTTTGCTGAGGCCGCCTTTTGGCGTGTAAGTGCCAAAATACACGGTCAGCGATTCGGCAAGTACCGACAGCGATGCGAGACTGCACAGAACCGTGAGGAACATCGTGCGAATCATGGGTGAGCCCTCCATAAATCATGTCGTTTATCTGTAAAAAGAAGATGCGTTCTACCACCAAAATTCATGCGCGTTACTTCAATGCCTCGCCTGCAGGATCGGCGGGATTTTTTACCGTCACACGGCCGGCCGGCACCGCGGCCAGCAGGTCGGACAGATCATAGTATCGCAACGCACCATGGACGGTGTTGATCAGTTGGTTGCGGGTCACGGGCGTTCGCACGACCGCGTCCCAAGACACAATCGAGCGCTGCAATTCCAGCGAGTCGAAGAGCGCAGGTTCGAGCGCAACCGCGTGCAGTGCGGGCGGCCCCGCCTCGCCGATGGCGATCACGCGGAGCGTGGTTGCCCGGCCGTCACTGCGGAGGAATTGCGCGCAGACCAGAATGTCTTCGGCGCGCATGCCCACGTAGGATTTCCCTACGAGGTAGGCCAGAAAGTAGTCTTTGGAATCCGGTCCGAAGGGTTCGCGCGGGTTTCGGCTGGTGGTTGCTATTCCGGTTTCGCCGATCCCGCGCAGGTCCACCGCCAGAACGAGGCAGCCTTTGCGCGCCAGTTGTTCGATCGGCCCGCCCTCGCCGGCATCCTCGTTCTTGCCATCGCCGTGCAGATAGAGGCACGCCTCGCCGTTGGGTTTTTCCGGCACAAACAGAAGGGCGGGCAGTACGATGCCGGACTCGCTCTGGAGCACAAGTTTCTGAATCGCAAGGTTACCGCGTTTGACTTGCGTTCGTGACAAGACCTTGGCGGGCACCAGCTCGGACGCGCGGCGGATTCCCGCTGTCTCGCGTACCTTTTCCAGCATCTTCTCCTTGCCCGATTTGGCCCAGAGTTCCTTCCGCTCGCTGGCCAGACGGTCGGCGATCTCCGCATTGAGGTCGAAGACCGACCGCGCACCCTCGATCAGGAGTACCTGTCCTTTGGGCGTGCACTGCATTTCATCATCGGTCATGATGTTGAAGTCCGGCTCAGTGATGGCATCGTCGCGACCGAGCAACCAACGGCGCATCCAGCGCACGCTGCCCAACCGCAGCAGCGGCGAAAAACCGTGGGGCATATCGGTCTCGACCAGTTCGATGCGTTCGGGATAGCCCATGCGGGTGAACCAGCGCTTGCCTTCGCGGAAGGAGTCCCATGCGCCGCCGATGTCAAAGTAGTCGCGCGTGGCCACGCACATGAGGGTCGGACGCGGTGCGCGCATCAGAACATAATCGGGATGGTCGAGGCCCAGCGCGATTTGGGCGAAGATGTTCTGCTCGGCGTCCTGTGGGCCGATGGTGTCAATCAACCGGCGGAAGTTAGTAAGATAGCAGCTGGGCGCGGCACAGTAGATGCGTTCATCCAGCGCCATCAGATAGCTGGTCAGCGTTCCGCCGCCGGAGTTGCCCGTGCAGCCAATCCGCTTGGGGTCAATGTCCGGACGGCTGATCAGATAGTCAATGGCACGCATGCCGTCGTAGATGCGGTAGCGGGCGGTGTTGGTGCCGAGCAGAATCGAGCCGACGCCGACCAGCGTATGTTCGGTGGTCGGACCAAAGCGCGGCTTGCCGTTTGCATCGAGAATCTGATAGCGCTCGCCCTGGCCGATGGGGTCGTAGCAAAAGGCGGCCAGTCCCGCCTTGGCGAGGAAGATACTGACGCGCTGATAGGTTTCCTGCGCCTTACCGTTGGCGCTGTGGCCGCATGGTACAAGCACCGCGGCATGAGGGCCTTTGCCGGGCGGCAGAAACAGGACGCCGGTAACGTAGTGGCGCGGCCAGCTTTCAAAGATGATTTTCTCGATGCGATAGCCGTCGCGCTGGGCGCGGCCGACGACGCGGGCGTTAAGCGGCGTACGTTCGGGAAAACCGCCCAGCTGCTCGATAAACAGGCGCTGCTTCTGACGTTGATATTCGATCTGTTGGGCGGGAGTTTTTATTTTTTCATACTCAGCCTTCCGCCGGTCGAGCGCCTGATAGGCCAGTTGGCGCAGATACACATTCATCATGGCCGAGGGTGTGGTGCCGACGATTTTTCCCGACAGTACCGTGAGGTCCTCGGCGGATGCATGCGCAGTCAGTGCGATGGCCACGAGGATTGCGAAAACCTTGTGCATGGGGCCGTCTCCTTTCTGAAAAGTGAATTCATCGTTTCTGTTGTTTTTCCCGCGGAATATGAGGGGCAAGACCCTTCGCGAATTTTGCAGATGCCGCAGATTACAGGCTGTACGTTTTGCTAATCCGTGTGCATCTGTGTACATCTGCGGTTCATGGTTTTTCCCACACCGTTTCTACGTTCCTGTTCGGCGGTAAAAACTACACAATGAAGTGTGAACGAATATCAGAAATTACCCGCCTTTTTTCCGCTTGACGTATTCGACCAAACCGCCGGCGGCCAGAATCTCCGAAACTTCCGGGGGCAGCGGGGCGAAGCGATAGCGGTTGCCGGCATGTTCCAGCACGCCGGCGTTCAAGTCAATCGCCACGCGGTCGCCGGATTCAATTGCATCCACCGCTTCCGGACATTGCACAATCGGCAGTCCCTGATTGATGGCGTTGCGATAGTAGATGCGCGCAAAGGATTTGGCGACAATGGCCGCAACGCCGGCGGCTTTGAGGCAGATCACGGCCTGTTCGCGCGACGAGCCACAGCCGAAGTTCTCGCCGGCCACGACAATGTCGCCCGCCCGCACTTTTTGTGCAAATTCCGGGTCGGCATCTTCCATGGCGTGGCGGGCCATGTCCGCCGGCTCGCTGATCGTATAGGTGTATTTACCCGGAAAGATCACGTCGGTATTGACGTGATCGCCGAATTTCCACACGCGCCCTTCGATGAGGGGCATGGTTGGTGTTCTCCTTTCCGGTGGGCTTTAAGCGATAGACGGCGCGGACGTGGTGGACGGCATGGACGGTATGGAACGGGGCACGCGTGCCGTCGCGATGTTCTCAGCGCCGTTCTATTTCTTCTCCATGATCATCTTTGCCAGTTTTTCGCGTGCGGCGTAATAGTCGGCGGCGTTGGGCGACCACTTGAACCAGCTTTCGCCGACGGGCAGGACCACGTCCGTGGCCTTGCTGCGAAGTCCTTTTGCTTCGAGCAGCGCCAGATAGTCGTAGTCCTCCATGCCGTCGCGCAGCGCCTTCAGGCGCATCGAGGGCACAATGCCGTCAAAACCGACGTCGCGCGCGGGATAGGTCAACATTCCCTCGCCGATATAGGGGACTTTTTTTTCGCCGTGGCGGTAGTTGGCCGGGTCGGTCCAGACGTCGTCGCAGCCGGTCCAAACGGTCATACCGCCCCAGTACAGCTGGCCGTTGATGCCGTAGCGCCATGCAATCCACGCGGGCACGCGATAGTGAAGGAGCGGGAAATCGGTCTCCCACCAGGGTGTCGGCGTCTGCTGGCACAGCGCGGTGTAGCACCACAGCATCTCGCCGAGTTGTTGGCGCGCCGCCGCCGTTTCGGGATCGAACAGCGGATAGAGCGAGCACCAGATGTCCACGGCTCCATAGAGATCACCCCATCGCGGGTCCTGTGTTTTCGTTTGCTCGACCACGAGGACTTTGACGCGCGATCCGGACTGGCGGACCACGCCACCCCATTGCCGAACCGATTCATAGGCCTCCGGATCGTTGGGCTCGTCGTGGAGATAGGTATAGACCAGAAGATCGCCGAGTCCGGCGGCGTCAAAGGCGCGATCCCAGCTTTTGAGCCAGCGATGAATGCGGGCACGGTCGGCGACAGGGTCTTTGAAGCGTCCGCGCGGGCGCGGCACCGGAATTGCATTGAGAGGATAGGTGGCAGCCCAGCGGCGAAGGCCCTCGATCTGCGATGGGTTGAGTTCAAACGAGCCGTCCTCGCGAATGGTGTGCGCGAGAAGCGACGAGGGCGGCGGGGCGTTCAGGCGGTGTTCACTCATCAACCGCGCACATTGTTCCTCAACCAGTTTCCATTCGGGCATTTTTTCAATCGCGCCTTTTTTTTGCAGCGTCGCGTAGTAGCGTGGCAGCCGTTCGGCCGGCGAACCAAACTCGCTATACATGGCGGGTTTGGCCGGCAGAGCAAACTCCCAAACCTCGATCTCGACGGGCACGGACAGCGCCGGCCGGCCTTCGACGTCCACGGCAACTTCGCCGGTGTAGCGGCCCGGCTGCGCGTCGGCAGGGATATGAATGTCCACCCAGAACGCATGGGTTTCGTTGGCCGGCAGATCAAACGGAACGGCCTCGAAGCGTCCGCCGCGAAGCGGGTCCCCGGTGATGGGATTGCGCAATGGGATGAGCGCATCGGGATACCATCCCGGCCGGAAGTTGCTGTTGCGCGGCGATGGGTATGTGAGGTGGATCTGATGCTCGCGATAGAAGGAAAAGCAATCGGCGGGCAACTGGCGGCCCGACGCCGACCGAAACGGCTTTGCCGCAAGATGCAGAATGCGCACGGGCACGGAGCTCCGCAGCGCAATCTGGAACGACTCCCACTCATTGCGCGCGGCTGCAATGTGAGCCGTGGGCCGGTCTTCCGGAGGGGTGTCGCGAAGCGCGCGGTCGAGGGCGCCAAGGGTCCACACGCGGAGAGTGGGTTGAGCGCCGGCGAGCGCCTCGGCGGCCCTGCCGCCTAAGGACACCGCTACACACATTGTCGCAAAAACGATCGCAAAAAAAGCAGTCGCTGCCCTCATGCGTTCCATTTGTATCCTACCTCCATTTGCGATAGTTGGCCGACCGTCCGATTGCCAGAAGTAATGCGTGCGACAGGGTCGTCAAGCAAGATATTTTGCACGCGGCAGGCTTGCGTATTGCGGTCGTTTCGGGGCAGACGGCGGCAGGTGCATTTTTTTTGGTATTTTTCGCTTGACGCCGATAATACATATATGAACAATATGGTTGTGAATGAATGATAAAGGAACCCGTTCCATGAGTCTTCAGCATGAACTCAGTCTTCCCTATCCCTTCGAGAGCGCCCCGCACGAGGCCCTGCTGAACATCGTTATGACCGGCGAGCAGCTGTCCAAGGAGGCCGATCGCATCCTGCGGCCTTTTGACCTGACCAACACACAGTTCAATGTCCTGATGCTTCTGCGGTATCAGTCGCCGCGCGGCGAGATGAGTCAGACGGCTTTGGGCAACATGCTCGTGGTTAACCGGTCGAACGTGACCGGCCTCGTGGATCGGATGCAGAAGGCCGGCTGGGTCGTCCGCACGGGGGATCCGGACGACCGCCGGGTGAACCTTGTGCGGCTCACGCCCGCTGGGCGCCGTCTTCTGGAGCGCGCCGAGAAAGCCTACTTTGCGCGGATCGAGAGCATTCTTAGCACCATGCCGGCTGCCGAAATCGCGGAGATGTGCCGCAGGTTGGAGCGGGTCCGCGCGGCACTGCGCGGGCAAAAACGCGCAGGGAAGGTTTCGGGTGGGCTGGGTTTGAGAAACCGGACACCGTAAAAATTTTTTCGGCAGATTGTTATGATATTAACAATTTATATCCATACTAATAATGGCAAGGCTTTGCTAGATTTCCCAATGGATCGCCGCTCACTCGCCCCCTCCCCTGTCCTTTCGTGGTGTCCTTTAGTTCCTTCCCGACCGGCGCACGGAGACCGGTGCAAATTGCCCGAGGAAAACAAAATCAAAGATAAAAAATCCAAACAAGGAGAATCGCCATGAACCTTATGCTTGTGGCCCCGGCCAGCGGCCCTTGGCGCCATATCGGCCGCAACCGACTGTTCAGCGGCCGCATCTTTCGCTTTTCCCTCTTGAGCCTCCTGAGCGTCGCCGCCGAAACCCCACCCGATGTCTCCATCCGCCTTGTGGACGAACAAACCGACGACATCCCCTGGAACGACCCGGTGGATCTTGTGGGAATCAGCGCCATGACCGCCGCCGCGCCGCGCGCCTACGAGATTGCCGCCCGTTTTCGCCGCCACGGCGTCCCCGTCGTGCTGGGTGGAATGCATCCGACGTTTTGTAGCGACGAGGCCATTCAACATGCCGATGCGGTGGTGGCCGGCGAGGCGGAGGGGGTCTGGCCGCTGGTTGTCGAGGATGCCCGTGCCGGCCGCCTTTGCGGGATCTATCGCGCGCACACACCGCCCGATCTGGCCCGTCTCAAGCGTCCGCCGCGGCATTTGCTCCGCAGCAAACACTACTCAACGGTTCACGCGATTCAGGCCACGCGCGGCTGCCCGCACAACTGCGCTTTCTGCTCGATCGCCGCGTTCAACGGCGGGACGCAGCGCCGCCGGCCTGTCGCCGATGTGGTGGCGGAAGTGGCGGAAATCCCGAACCGGTTTCTGATGTTCGTGGACGACAATCTGACAGCCGACCGCGTGTATGCCCGAAGCCTGTTTGAAGCGCTTCGCCCGCTGGGGAAGCACTGGATGATGCAAACCACCTTGGCCATTGCCGAGGATCCCGACCTTGTTGGCCTAGCCGCAGAGGCCGGCTGCGTCGGGGTGTTTGTCGGCATGGAAACATTCAATGAGACGAACCTTGATGCGGTCAACAAGACGTGCCATCATGTGGCACAGTATCGCGAGGCGGTGCGGCAGTTTCATCGGCACGGCATCGGGGTCGAAGCGGGAATTATCTTCGGATTTGACTGCGACGACGCAGGCGTGTTTGCGCGCACGCTGTCGCGGCTCGATGAGTTGGAGATTGACACGGTGCTGGTTTCCATTTTCACGCCGCTGCCGGGAACTCCGCAGTTTCGGGAGATGGAAAGCCGGATTCTGGACCGCAACTGGACACACTATGATTTTCACCACGTAGTTTTTCAGCCGCGCGGCATGTCGCCCGAATCGCTCAAGGCGGGCCACGATTGGGTGACGCGTGAGTTTTACCGCCCGTGGCGAATTGCCCGCCGGTTGGCCCGCGCTGCACGCCGTCCAGCCCGCCTGCGCATGCTCCCCTACTCGGCGGCCATTAATATGGCGTTTCTTGGCCGTGTGTTGCGGTGGCATATTCGCGGATGGAATCCGGCGGCGGAAGCGGACACGCAAACAATGCCTGCCATGGTTCGGCCCACCGCCGGCCTATGCCGCACCCTGCCCGTTTGAACTTGACCGTTCGCGCGCCTGCGACCTATCCGTGTTGTTGTGCGGACGGCGATCTTTTTGCAGCCGATGAATGTGCAACGAAACGGTCACATTTCAAAAAAGAGGTGATGCCTATGATGCATCCACGTTTGCGCGCATGGCTTCTGGCCGGTGTCGGGTTGCTGGTGGCGCTGACCGCCGCGCCCGCCGGCGATATACTCACTGACCGCTGGGTGTATGTGGCCAAGAACCTCGGCGACGACAAAAATCTTGCCGACATCATGAGCATTGTGGACACGGCCGCGGCGCATGGTCTCAACGGCATGGTCCTGTCGTCCGGCTTTGATCTGCTGGACCGGCAGCGGCCGCAGTTCTTCGCCAATCTGGAAAAGCTCAAAGCGCACTGTGCGGCCCGCGGCATCGAAATTATCCCGCAATGTTTTTCCGCCGGCTACGGCGGTGCCGTTCTCGCGCACGACCCCAATCTGGCCGAGGGGCTGCCCGTTCGCGATGCCCTGTTTGTAGTTCGAGGCCGCGAAGCCACCCTCGTGGCCGACCCGCCCGTGGCGTTCACCAACGGCGGACTGGAGCAATGGAAGAAAGAGAACGTGGCCGACGGCTTCAGTCTTCAGGACCAGCCGGGGAAAATTTCGTTCTGCGACCTCGCCGTGATGAAAGAAGGCAAGGCGTCATTACGGTTTCAATCGTTTGAAAACGATCCCGTTCACGGCCATGCGCGCCTGATGCAGACGGTGAAGGTGCGGCCGTATCGCGCCTACCGTGTGAGCCTGTGGGTGAAGACGGACAACTTGCAGGGGGGTGAGTTCCGCATTCAGGTCCTGACGGCAAAACGGTCGCTGGCGCCGTACGACCCACGCGTGCCGGCCACGACCGACTGGCGGCTGGCGCAAGTATTCTTCAACTCGCTGGACAATAGCGAGGTGCGCGTCTACGCGGGCGTGTGGGGCGCGCGGTCGGGCAAGTTCTGGGTGGATGACCTGCGAATCGAGGAGGTCGGGCCGGTCAATGTGCTCCGGCGGCCCGGAACGCCGGTCACGGTGAAAAGTGAAAGCGGGATGGTCTATGAAGAAGGGCGCGACTTCGAGCCGATCAGCGATCCGAAACTGCGTCCGGGCAACCCGTTCCACGATGCACCGCCGGTCCGTCTGACGGGCAACAGCCGTATTCGCGACGGCGAGCGGCTGCGCGTGTCTTGGTATCATCCGGTCGTCATCAACCAAAGCCAGGTTACGATCTGCATGTCCGAGCCGAAGGTGTATGAGATTTGGCAGCAGCAGGTCGGGTTGATGGAGAAGCATCTGGGGCCGAAGAAGTATATGTTGAGCATGGATGAAATTCGGGCGGGGGGGACATGCGAGGCGTGTCGGGCGCAGAACAAGACCATGGCGGAGATTCTCGGCCAGTGCATCACGCGCCAGTATAATATGATCAAGGCGGCCAATCCGAAGGCTGAGGTCTATATCTGGTCCGACATGCTGGACCCCAATCACAATGCCCGCGGCGACTATTATATGGTGGAGGGCGATTACACCGGTTCGTGGAAATATGTGCCGAAGGACTTGGTGATTGCGTGCTGGTATTACAAAATGGCCGAGCCGAGTTTGAAGCACTTTTCCAGTTTGGGCTTTCGGACAATCGCCGCCGCTTATTATGACGCCGATGATCTGGAGAACTGCAAGGGATGGCTGCGGGCGCTTCGCGCCACGCCCGGCGCCCGCGGCATCATGTACACCTCGTGGCGCAACAAATATGCGCTGCTGGGGGATTTCGGCGATTTGCTGAAAGGGGAGGCCGCCGCGGCAAAATAAATCCCCGCCGGCGCCACCAGAAGCATTGCTGTCCCACCCGTCTGAGAAGTCTGACCGGTTGGAGCCGATAGCCATGCCGTTGCAATACACCTATATGGACCCGCAGTTGTTCGCCAAGGTGGCCAACTTGAAGCTCATTGCCCGCCTTGTGGTCGAAGGGGTGATCGCCGGCCTCCACAAAAGCCCGTATCACGGCTTCTCGGTCGAGTTTTCCGAATATCGCAAATACTGTCCGGGCGACGACTTGAAGAACCTCGATTGGAAGGTCTTCGCCAAGTGCGACCGGTTTTACATCAAGACGTTCGAGGAGGAGACCAACCTCAAGTGCTATTTGGTGCTGGATACCAGCGGCTCGATGGGATTTGGCGGCGAACGCCGTTTGACCAAGTTTCAATACAGCTGCTATAGCGCCGCCGCCATGGCCTACCTGATGATCCGCCAGCAGGATGCCGTGGGCCTTGCCGCCTTTGACCGGACCATTCATACCTATCTGGTTCCCAAGTCCAGTCCCCAGCACCTGCGCGACATCCTCGCCACGCTTGAGCACATGAAGGCCTCGACGGAAACGAACATCGCCGGAGCCTTTCACGAACTGGCCGAGCGCATCAAGCGTCGGGGGTTGATCCTTGTCTTTTCGGACTTGCTCGACGACCCCGAAGGCATGATCAAAGGCTTGGCGCATTTCCGCCACAAGAAACACGAGGTGGTGGTCTTTCACATTCTTGACGACAGCGAGATAGATTTTCCGTACGATGAATTGATTGATTTCGAGGACCTTGAAACCGGCCGGCGGCTGCAGGTGCACGCCCGGCTCTTGCGCGAGCAGGTCCGCGCCAAAGTCGGCGACTTCCTCCGCGACGTGCAGGGCCGCTGTACCGAACATGCCATAGACTACATCCGGCTTCGCACCTCAACTCCCATCCATCTGGCACTGGTGAACTATCTGTCGAAGCGGTCGAGGTTGGGATAGAGGGAACCTGACTGTCAATTCCATGCATGGAACAAGGAGGATGCGGTATGAATCGTGAGATTGTCGCTCGAGGAAGGAACCTGACCGTCAGCCGCCGCCAGTGGATCGGCACGCTCGCGGTTGCGGGGCTAGCCTCGCGGGCGGGTGCCGAAGAATCGCCGCCGCAAGGGCCATGGGCCGAGCCGCCCGTTGTGGCCAGAGTCTATCTGACCGGCAAAACTACGCACTGGCCGCGGCTCAACCTCGACGTGTCCAAAGAGGTGGCGGAAATCGAGGACGCTCTGGCGGCTATTGCGCAAAAGCATAAGGGCCGCATCCGATGGGTCGGAGGCGAGGTGGCTGCGTCCAACGATGAAGTCGCGGCATGGGGGAAAAAATACCCGGATCCTGACGTTGTGCTGATTATTCCGGTCTCTACACCGGCGGCGAGCGTCGGAGCGGTGCTGAATGCAGTCAATGCGCCCGCTCTGGTGTTCTCGCGCCCGTATGCCGGCCATCAATGGGCGGAAATTGCCGGTCTGCGGAAAGCCGGCCGGCGCGTGGACTGTCTGGCTTCGGGAAACTTCAAAGACCTCGAATCCTACATTCCGCTGTTCAATACGGTTCGCCAGATGCGCCGAAGCAAGGTGCTGGTGGCCGCCGACAACAAAACCGGCTGGTATCACGCCTGCCATGCCGATTTCGCCAAACACTTTGGTATGACTTTTCAGTATATGGCGATTGACGACCTGCGGCCGGTGTTCGAGCGGGCGGACAAGGCAGCGGGCGAGCGTGAGGCCGCGGCGTTTTCCGATGCGGCCCGGGACGTGGTCGAACCCAAGCCGGAGGAAATTCGCGACGCTTTGCGATTCTACATCGGCTTGCGCAATTTGATGCGGCAAGAAAACGCCAATGCGTTCACGATAGATTGTTTTCCGGCGCTTTTGGCGAAAAAGCTGCCCGCCTATCCCTGCATTGCATGGTCGAAACTCAACGACCAAGGGCTTTATGGCGTCTGCCAAGCCGACGTCCGGGCGACCATGACCCAGATGCTGGTCACCTCGTTTAGCCGCATGCCGGGATTTGTCTCCAATCCGGTTTTTGACACGGGCCGCAATGAGGTCATCCACTCGCACTGCGTCGCGGCCACCCGCATGCTTGGCTTGGACAAAGCCGGTGCGCCCTATCTTATTCGCAGCCATCTCGAAACCGCCGAGGGGGCGGTCTTGCAGGTCGTAATGCCGGTCAAAGAATTTGTCACCGTCGGCCAGTTTGCCGACCCCAAGACTTTTTTGCTGACCACCGGCGAGGCGGTCGGCACGACCTCGAAGGTGTCGGGCAGCCGCGATGCCGACTGCGGATGCCGGACCAAGGTTCGCACGCGCGTGCACGGCGATGCGGAACAGTGGCTCGCCGGCTATACAACCGGCGTCCACCGCGTGCTGTTTTACGGCAACCACGTCAAGGCCATCGAGCGGCTGGGTCGTCTGCTTGGTTTTGATGTGGTTCGGGAAACGTGAGCAAGACAATGCCGGGTGAGTTTGACATCCATCTTCCGCCGCCACGCCAGCTGGCCGCCGAATTTGGTTTGGTTCAGCGGCGCGGTCTGGGACAGTGCTTTCTTGACCACCACCGCACGCTCGACCGGCTGGTGCGTTTAGGGGGCGTGGAGCCGGAAACGGCCGTCATCGAGGTGGGCGCCGGGCCGGGGTATCTGACGGCGCGGATTGTGCGTCGCACGCCGCATGTGTGGGCGCTGGAAATTGATACGCGCATGAAGCCGATCCACGAGCGGTATTTTGGCGGCCCGCCGAACGTGGCCCCGCCCGTGCGCTTTTTGTATGGCGATGCGCTGCGAGCGGACTGGCCGGCCCTTTTGGCGGAAATCGGCGACCGGCCCTACGTCGTCATGGGCAATATTCCGTATCAGATTACGTCGCCGTTGATAGACCTTCTGCTGCATCTGCGGCCGCTGCCGCTGCGTTGCGTGCTGCTGGTTCAGTGCGAGTTTGCGCAGCGTCTGGCGGCACAGCCGGGGCGCAAAGCCTACGGCGCGCTGACGGTCAAGACGGCGCTGGTGGCTGCAGTGCGGCAGGGACTGTTTGTGCCGCGTCGAATGTTTCAACCGCGCCCGCGTGTTGACGCCGCCGCCGTGGTCATCGAGCCGCGCCGCCCGCCATTGGTGGACGCGGAAAGCCTGCCCGGTGTCTTTTCGCTGGTCGAGGCGTGTTTCACCCAGCGCCGCAAGAAGATCATCAATTCCATTCTGGACTCCAAACGGTTTGGCGACGACCGCAACGCCGTTGCCGCTCTGCTGAATCAGGCGGGGATTGACCCCGTACGCCGCGCCGAGACGCTGACGGTCGGGGAGTTCATTCGGCTTTGGGACGCGGCGGCAGCGCACGCAGAGCAAAGTCCAGCAATTCCTCATACAGCATCAACTGAATGTCCAGAATCTGGTCGTGCGTGACCTGCGCATACTTTGGCTCTTTGAGACCGTGAGGGCACTCGAAGAGCATGGCAACGCCGCCGCAGACGTGATGGAGCGCGCTGGTCAGATTGAATGACGGCGGGGGATATTTGAGACCGTCCTCGGCGGGAACGGGCGCTTTGCCCGCGGGCAGACTTGCATGGCGGTATCGTTCCATCAGGCCTTCCGCAAACTTGGCGGCAATTTCTTTCTGGTACCGCGGCACATAAGTTGTCGGTAAAATGGCCGGCGGCTGGCCGTGCGAATGGAGCAGCAAAATCAAGTCGGGCGCTTCGCTGCGGGCAACGGCCAGAAGGACTTTGGTCTCCTCGGCCATCGGCTCGAAAAACTCATCGTGCATGAGGTTGATACCGGCGTCGTTGAAGTAGGCACCCAAAATCCCTACGTCGCCCGTCATCGGATGGCGCTGCTTGACCCCCGGCCAGTGATATAGTGTCCCGTCCTTGCGCGTGCCCTGCCCGATGCGCGACATTTCATCGGCGGGAATGCCGACGAAGCTGTCGTAGCAACAGCGCGCGCGGCCGTCGGGGTTGGGAAGCGGCGCGATCAGGACACGGCAGCGGTCGAGGTTGGCGCGCAACGCGGGCCAAGGCCGGTCGCGCCAGTCGTTGCCCGTTTCGGCGACGCGAAGCAGATTGACCATGCCGACGATTCCCTCCATTTCCTGTCCGTGCACGGGGCCGACAAAGAAAACGATCGGCGGCGCGTCGGCGGGCTTTCGTGCATAGTACCCGGGATCGCCGGCCCCGGCTGCCGAGCCGTAGTTGGCCGTGTGCGCAAACTCGACGCGTCTGCCATATTCGACCAGATAGACGGGGCGGCCGCCGGGCGTGCGGCACAGCGTCGAGGTGCGTCCGCGCTTGACCGCCGCCACGGCCGCCTCGACGTCTTCGACCCTTCCTTTCCAGAACGACGGAATGTCGGCCTGCGGGAATTGCCGCTCGGCGCAGGCTGGCGCCCCAGCGGCAAGCTGTGCCACTCCCAGCAGCATTGCGCCGGCAAGAAACCATCCGGCATGTCCATGCATACGCGCCATAGTTTTATCCTTGTCTGTTTTTGTCAGTCTGAAAATTTCGTTCGCAGATTTTGGATTGAGGAAAAACCTGTATCCTTTCCCTTTCTTTCTTTTGTGCAGGGACATTTCAAATACTTTCCGCTGGATTCTGCTCTGTTTTTTTTGATTTAAACGCCGCAGGGTGCGGGCAGCCATGCCGCAGCTTTGCTGAAAGCGTCCGTTGTCAGACAAAGCGTCGGCGCTGCGGAAAGAACCGCCGCTTGGCGGGTTGGATATTGGCAAAAGAAAAAGCGGCAGCATGGCTGCCGCAGTCCAAAGTGTCTGCCGATTTGTGTATGATGACATGGCCGCTGCCTCAGGCCATTTTCTTTTCGGCCTTTCAGCCTCAATAAAGCCACAGCATGATCGAATAACCTATTCCTGATTTCGGGAGGGCTAGTCCGCCGGAACGCCGGAACCACGGGCGATTTTGTTGTTGACTGTCCCAGCGGGGTCTGAAAAGGCTTTTCTTGTTGGTAATGGAAACCAGTTGCAATAAGGATTTTCATGAATTCCAAAAAACATGCCGCTGACGAACCGCTCATCACCTTCGCCCGTTTCCTTGAGGCCCGCGGCCTTCGCATGACACGCGACCGCAGGGTTATTATCGAACAGGTTTTTGAGGTTCATGCGCATTTCACCATGGATGATCTGTTTGTCGCTTTGCGTCTCAAGGGCGAGCGCCTGTCCAAAACCACTCTCTACCGCAATTTGCCCCTGCTGGTGGAAAGCGGGCTGATCCGGCGCGTGCCGGGCGAGTCATCGGACGGCCGATTCGAGCACGTCCTCGGTCATCCGCACCACGACCATCTGATCTGCCTCGAGTGCGGGCGCGAAATTGAGTTCACGTGCACCGATCTCGAGGCGGCACAGGACAATATCTGCCGCCGCCACGGTTTCCACCCCGTCTGGCACCGCCTCGGCATTTGGGGCTACTGCCGGCGTTGCCGCTCGCGCCGTCCCGCCACACAGTCCGCTCCGGCCACATCGTGCGTCGCGGCTTCCCGCAAAAAGGAGAGATGAGTTTATGAACCGAGCCCTTGCCGCCCTCGAAGAACACTTTGCCATGACGTTTGTCGCCGAAGGCATCGCCGACACCCGCGAGCACCGCGCCATTCTTCGGGCCTTCTGCAATGCCGATTCTCCCCATCTGACTCTGGAGGAACTTCTCGACCGCGTGCGTGCGCAGGGCGTCGAGACCAAGCCGGATACCGCCCGCAGCGTCATGGCCCGCCTGTGCGAGTATGGCCTCGCGCGCGAAGTCCGCACCGACGACGGCCAGATTCTCTATGAACATCTTCACCTCGACCAGCATCATGACCATTTGATCTGCACGCGCTGCAAGCGCGTGATGAATTTCCACGACGAGCGTCTGGAAGAGCTGAAGGAAGTCGTTGCAACCAACCGCCATTTTCATCCCCTGCGCCACCGGCTGGAAATCTACGGCCTGTGCGACCGGTGTCTGCCGGCCGGCGGCATTGTGCGCACGCTGCTTGACGTCGCTGCCGGCGAGCGCGTCCGCGTGGTCAGCGCCGGCGGCGGACGGCGCTTTTCGCAGCGGCTGGCCGATCTCGGCCTTGTGCCCAACAGCGAAATCCAAGTGATCAACAACACCGGCCCGATCATCGTTGCCTTGGGCAACTCGCGCGTGGCCCTCGGCCGCGGCGTCGCCGCGAAAATCGTGGTAAGGTAACCCGTCCATGCCTCCATGCCGTCCACAATGTCCACTTCGCCCACTTTGCCCACCCCGGATGTGAACCGCCTATGAACCTTCGGCCGACCCAGTCAGATTCTGCATCAAGCCCGCCGGAATCCCGATACAATCTCGGCGAATCCGACTGCCCGATCCCCGTCCCGCGCCCTTTTACCGTCGCTCTGGCCGGAACACCCAACTGCGGCAAGACCACCCTTTTCAACCGCATCTCTCACCTGCGGCACAAGGTCGCCAACTATCCGGGTGCGACAGTCGAAAAACGTTCGGCCATTGTTCGCTTGGGCGGACGCGAGATGGAAATTGTGGACCTGCCCGGCATTTACAGTCTGGGCACCGAGTCGCAGGATGAACTGGTGACGCGGGAGTTTTGTCTGCGGCAGCGCCCCGACCTCATTCTCGCCGTGCTTGATGCCACCAATCTCGAACGCGGCCTCTATCTGCTCTTGCAATGGCTCGAGCTGGGGTTTCCCGTTCTGGCAGCGCTCAACCTGTGGGACGAGGCGCAGGCGCTCGGCCTTCGCATCCGCGTCGAACGCCTGTCGCAATTGCTCGGAGTCCACATCATTCCCACTGTGGCGCGTACGGGTGAAGGTCTGGGCGCGTTGCTGAAAGCATTAGAAGAGGCCGCGCGCAACCCGGCGGTTCCCGCGTTTCATCTGCCGCTCGAACCGCCCGTCGAAGACGAAGTCGCCCGCCTTGTTCCCCTGCTCGAGCAGCGAGATGGTTCGGCCAACCGCTATCCGCTCGACTGGGTAGCGCTGAAACTGCTCGAGGGCGATTCGGCGTTGGCCGGCGAACTGCGCGTGGGCGGCGAGGCCGATGATCTGCTTGCCCGCGAAATCGAAGCCGGCGCCAATCGTCTGCGCGCTTTATACGGCCAGCCGCCCGCGATTCTTCTCAGTGCGCGCCGCCACGAATACGCACGCGACCTCGTTCGGCAAGTGGTTGCGGTTGTTCCCCGCCGCGGCCCGACCCGGTCCGACCGCATAGACCGCCTGCTGGTCAGTACCTGGTTTGGCCTGCCGTTTTTTCTGGTGGTCACCTATCTGGTATTCGAGTTTGCGTTCACCGTCGGCCGGGCGCCGATGGCATGGATTGAAGCGGGAGTGGGCGCACTGTCGGCGGCGTTAATGTCCATGCTGCCTCCGGGGGTGTTGCGCTCGCTGATCGTGGACGGGGTGGTCGGGGGCGTCGGCGGCGTGATTGTTTTCCTGCCCAATATACTTTTGTTGTTTATCGCCATGGCGATTCTGGAAGATTCAGGCTACATGGCGCGCGGGGCGGCAATCATGGACCGGCTGATGAGCCGCGTGGGGCTTCACGGCAAGTCGTTTATTCCGATGATGATCGGTTTTGGCTGCAACGTGCCGGCGATCATGGCGGCGCGGACGCTGGAAAACCGGCGCGACCGGCTGATCACGATGCTGGTGCTGCCGATGATGAGTTGCGGTGCGCGGCTGCCGGTCTATGTGTTGTTTATTTCGGCCTTTTTTACGCGGGGGGCACCGGTGCTGTTTTCCATCTACCTGCTGGGCATTTTTATGGCGGTAATCTCGGCCCTTGTCCTTCGGCGCATTGTTTTTCGCGGCGGCCGCACCCCGTTTGTTCTCGAACTGCCCCCCTATCGTCTGCCCACTCTTCGCAGCGTGTTGCTCCATGCGTGGGATCATGCCTGGATGTATTTGAAAAAGGCGGGGACGGTCATCCTGCTTCTTTCCGTCGTGGTATGGTTCTTGAGCACGTATCCGCGGCCGCCCAAAACTTCGGATGTGCGCGGGCCGGCGGCGTTGCGTTATACGGTCGCTGGCACCGTCGGCTCGCTCATCGAACCCGTTCTGCGGCCGATTGGTCTGGGCGACTGGAAGGTGGGCGTGGCGCTGGTTTCGGGCTTTGCCGCCAAAGAAGTGGTGGTGGCCAGTTTTGCCACGCTCTATAACGTCGGTGAAGCCGCCGAGCGCTCGTCGGCGCTGCGCGATGCGCTGCGGCGCGACCCGCTGTGGACGCCGCTGAGCGCCTACGCGCTGATGGTGTTTGTATTGCTGTATATTCCCTGTCTGCCGGCCATGGTCATGCTGAGGCGCGAAAGCGGATCGCGGAAGTGGGTCGCTCTGGAAATTGCTTACACGACCACGCTGGCTTATACAGTTGCACTGATTGTCTATCAGGGCGGAAAATTATTGGGATGGGGTTGAGACAGGCCGTTCAGCCCGACGCCGTTTTAACTCATCCCTGTCCATTCCATCCAGTGTCTTCGTTGCGTCCACCATGTCACTGATCAAAACAGACGCGTTGGTTCTCAAAGTCGGCGACTATAGCGAGTCCACGCGGCTGGTAACACTCCTGACACCGGATCACGGGCGGCTCCGCGCGCTGGCCAAAGGGGTTCGGCGCATTCGCAGCCGCGACCGCGGCGCGCTTGAACCGTTTTCGCGCGTTCACGTTACGCTCTATCTCAAAGACCCCTCCGGCCTTGGCACACTCCGCGAGAGTGCCATACTTTCAACCCCGTCGGCCCTTCGCTCCGATTACCACCGCTGGCTTCTGGCCTCGCTGGTCTTCGAGGTGCTCGACCGCGCCACGCTGCCGGCGACCGACCTGCACACCCTGTTTGATTTGGTCTGCGCTTATCTGGACGAACTCAACGCCACACCGCGACCGGTCGAGGCCACGCTGGCTGTTCTTGCAGCACTGCTCGAATGGCATGGATTTCGGCCGGATTTTACCTGTTGCGGGGTTTGCGGCGGCGGCGAACCATTTGCCGGATTTCGCGTGGACAAATGCAGCGTGGTCTGCGGGCGTTGCGCCGGCGGATCGCACTTCTTGTCCCTTCCGCCCGGCACGCTCAAGGCATTCGAGCACCTCGCGTCGGCAGGAATACGCGGACTGGAAAGCCTGCGGCTTTCCGGCCTCCAACTCGATCAGATTTGTTCGCTTCTAGTTGCCTTGCTGCAATACCACCTCGAAATCACCCTGACCACCGCCCGGATGCTGCATGTGTAGGAGGCGTCGAACGACGGTCTGCCAAGAGGCAAGGCGCATAAAAAACGCAGGCGCGCAGAATGCAGCCGCCGCTTCGCGTGTCTGGGCTATGGGTTTTTTCCATTCATGTAAATGAACAAGCCGTCCGAGGAGTATTTGAGTTCGTACTGGCGGGCCATGGCTTCGAGAACCTCGGGCGGCCATGCGCGCAGGACACCGCGCCGCGCGCGATGCGCCTCGATCGAGGCTGCAAGCACCAACACCGCGGGTTTGGTCGCCAGAATCGAGGCAACGGTTCGCGCGTCGGTTTTGCCATGATCGCGCATCATGCGCAGCAGATAGCTGTCATTGACCAGCGGCAGACGGCCGCCCAGCATCACGGCCTCGATCCATCCGCCGTCGGCCAAGATGTCGCGGTCGGGGGCCGATTGGACGACGTGGATGATCGCGGGATAGTCGGCGGGCAACTCGAACCGGCGGCCAATACCGTCGGTCAGCGACTCCACGCTGGGCCAGGTTACCAAAAGTCCCACGGCGAGCAAAACCCAATGGCCGCGCACCGGATTGGCTTGCAGGATCAACGGCAGGCCATACGTGCCGATGACCATGGCTCCCAAGGCGGAGGCCTCGATGAAGTAGTAATCGCCGGAACCTTCGACACACACCAGAAGGGACGCGATCACGAGGCTGCCGAGAAAACCTGTGCAGACCAGCGAACTGCGCAGCCGGGAATCGCGCGTCACGAACCAATAGGCGATGAGCAACAGAGGCAGAATACCGCACGGCGAAACGGCAAAGACGTGCAGTTTGCCGGGCGCGCCAAGGAATTCCCATCCGCGGGCATTGGCAAGAAAGAACGCGGCGCGAAAATATCCGCCGGCCGAGAGAAATACGGCCGTCCAGAGTGGAACGGCGGCGGCGGTCAGAGTAGCGGCCCAGATTCCGGCGTCCCGCTTGCGGCCGTTCATCCAATAGAACAAGACGATCGGAATTCCATAGAGCACGGCGGTTTGTTTCACCAGCGATGCGAAGACGATGCTCAAGGCGGAGGCAAGGGCTCCGCGGGGCCGGAGGGCAAGCCCGTAGGCCAGAACGACAAAGAATGCAGCCAACATGTCCACCCGATAAGCAGCGCTCCAATGCATGACAAGCGGTGTGGCGAGAAACATCAGACCGATGAGAACGGCCGCCGTCCCGCTTGCCGTTCCGCCCCATACAACTGCCGCAATCAAGGCCGCAATCCCCAGACAAGCTGCGACGCTAACGAGCCGTCCGGGAAGGACGCCGGGCATGCGTCCGAGGGCCTTGGTGGCCGCCATGGCTGTCCAAAAATACGCCGGACCATAGCAGGACAAGGTCAGAGGGGGCTGATCGAGCCATGCGCGTGAAGGGCGTTCCTGAAGCATCCGGGTGACAGTAGCCAGAAGGGGACCTTCGCCATAGTCCATCCAGCGGCGGTCGAAGGCGCGAAGGGGTCGTTCGCCGACGGTCAGAGCAAGGCAGAGTAACAGGCAAAGAAAGACGATGCGACGGGCAGGGATTTCTGCGCGGGAATGGCGGGCAAAGGCCGCGCCGGTCTCTGTCGCCATGTCCTTGTTGGTTTCGGCGACACGGCCCGGCGGCGTTGACTTGGTGGGGGATTTGGAAGAGGGGGTTTTCATGTTGCGTTGGGCTTTTGCTGTCGGTCAATCGGGTTCAGTTCGACGTTCCGGAATATCTTTACTTTGCTGGATCGGGTTCCACCCGGACCGCTTTGGATGGTCGGGTTTCACCGTAGCGGTATCCGCCTTTATCCCGATTGAATTATCGCGATTGCTTCGGGACGGAGGCGCGGCGCCTCGCACTGACGAGAGGGTGGTGGACCTTGCCACAGGCGAACCGGTAACATCTTCTATATCCTCAAGGCGGCGGGTGCAAGCCGCCATTCGCAGATTTGGGGGCATTTGCGGCGGCTACTTTTGCTTTCAGTTCATTCCACGCCGGCACCAAACAGTCGTCGAGGGCATCGAGGCGATAGCACTGGAAGGCGGTGCGGAATTTCTCGATGGCGTCCTGCTTTCGACCCAAGGCGGTCAGAGATCTGCCGCAACCATAGTGGGCATGAAAGTCGTCGGGGCCTGCCGGAGCAATTTGTTCATAGACGGCCAATGCCGCCTCCGGCTGCCCCGCGCGATAGAGGGCATCGGCATAATGCGAAGCCAGAGACGAGTCGTGGGGACGCAACCGGCAAGCAAGGGATAAAAACTCGGCGGCTTGATTGGGACGGTTCATCTGCAGGGCGCACAGGCCGACGCCGAGGAGCGCAAAGTCGGATTGCGGGTCGAGGCGTGAGGCTGCTTCAAAGATGGCCATGGCGTCGGGAAAACGTCCGTTGTCATAGGCGCGCTCGCCTGCGCGAAGGAGATGGGCCACAATCCGGCGGCGACGAAGACGTCCCGTCCACGAGGCAGGCAGCGCGGCGGCCCGGCTTTCCTGTTCTTGCAAAGCGGTAACTACTGCTGCCGAAGGTGGCGGGGATTCGGCATCAGAAACGGGCGGCGCAGGAACAAGGCGCCGTTCCACTTCGTGGCTGAAAAGCGCAAGAAAATCGGCATTGGCCGCAAAGCCCAGATGATTCATCTCGGCGGCCGCCTCGGCAACGTTGCCTTGCGCCAGTTTGCAAAGCGCCAGATATTGTTGGGCCAACTCGTTGTCCGGTTGTGCTTGCACAGCCCGGCGCAAGAATGGCTCGGCGGCTTTCGGGTCGCCGCATTCGAGGAGGATACGGCCGGCGAACAAAGCCGCGATCGGGTCGTCGGGAAAGCGCTCGGCAAGCACGTCCGCAGCGGCTCGCGCCGCAGGGTAGTCGCCTGTGCGCAAGCGGGCAAGCGCGCTCTGAATGAGGCCGCGGCGGTCGGTCGGGGCCGATTCGACGGCTGCATCGAAGGCTGCAATCGCGTTCTCGATCCGGCCGTGCCTGAAAGCACGATGTCCGCGACGCAAACACCGGTTGGGGTTTGGCATTTTTCGCCCGCTTTGCCGTTGACGCTATGCTCGAAGCCGTGTCAGGGTCTGTCGGTGCGTGCATTGCACAGGGTCAAGCACTAGGAACAGCATTCCGGAGTTGCAACAGAGAAATTTGGCGTTTGGCGAGGGGCGACGTGGCGGGACCGCAAGCGTGTCAATTGTCGGTGATTATTCCGGTCTATAACGAGGAGAAGCGTTTGGGGCGAACTCTGGCACGGATGGCAGAGTATTTTTCCAGCCAACGCTATGGGTGGGAATTGATCGTTGTGGACGACGGCTCGCGCGACGGCAGTGTGGCCGTGGCGGAACAAGCGGGGATGGGAGATCGCCTGCGGGTGATCCGGCACGAGATCAACCGGGGAAAGGGGGCGGCGGTGCGCACCGGTATGGCGGCGGCGAAGGGCGAGTATTGTTTGTTTTCCGACGCGGACCTTTCGACCCCAATCGAGGAGATCGAAAAGTTCTGGCCCCGTTTTGAGCAGGGCTATGATGTGGTGATTGGGTCGCGCGGGCTGGCCGGCTCGCAGATCGAGTTGCACCAGAATCGGGTGCGGGAGTTGATGGGCCGAACGTTTAATCTGCTGGTTCGGCTTCTGGTGGTGCCCGGCATTTACGACACGCAATGCGGCTTCAAGATGTTCAGCCGACGGGCCGTCGAGGTGATTTTTCCGCGCTGCCGGCTGGACGGCTGGGCTTTCGACGTGGAACTTTTGGCACTGGCGTTGGGCGAAGGATTTCGAATCGCGGAGGTTCCGGTGCGATGGATCAACTCGCCGGATACGCGTGTTCGGGCGCTGAGCGCTTCGTTGCAAATGTTTTTTGATTTGCTGCGGCTTCGGCGGAGATTCAAACGACAGTAGTGGGGTCGAGGCTTTCATGGCAACACGGATTGCAGTCATTATGGCCGGAGGTGCGGGCGAGCGGTTTTGGCCGCTCAGCCGCCGGTATCGGCCCAAGCAGTTGCTCTGTCTGCTGGGCGGGCGGACCATGCTGGAAGAGTCGGCCGAGAGAATCGCCCCGCTGGTCTCGTGGGAGCACCTTTTTGTGGCAACGGGCACGGACCAAGCCCCGTATGTTGCGCAGGTGCTTCCCCAATTGCCCACAGACCACATTCTGCGCGAGCCGATGGGCCGCGACACGGCGGCATGCATGGCGCTGGCGCTGGCGTGGGCCGGCCGGCTGGGTGGCGATGCCACGATGGCGGTGATGACGGCCGACCACTGCATTGGGAGAAATGACCGGTTTCAGGCCGACTGTCTGGCGGCGTTCGAGCAGGCGGAAGCGGACGACGTGCTGGTAACCTTCGGGATTCAACCGACGCGGCCAGAAACGGGCTATGGTTATATAGAGTTGGGCGAATGTGTGACGGAACAGAACGGGACATCTATTTATGAAGTGCGGCGGTTCTGCGAAAAGCCGGATGCCGCCACAGCACAAAAATTTCTCGATGCGGGCCGGTTTGTCTGGAACAGCGGGATGTTTGTCTGGCGATGCTCGGTGTTGCGCGAGGCTCTGCGGGTTCATGCACCGTGGCTGGGCCGGGCATCCGAGGAAATGGCAGCCGCTCTGGGGCAGGGAGATGAAGTCCAAAGGCTTCGGGCGATTTTTGAGCGCCTGCCCAAAACCTCGATAGACTACGCCGTCATGGAGCACGCGCGGAATGTTCGGTGCGTCCGCGCCACGTTCGAGTGGGATGACGTCGGCACGTGGACGGCGCTGGCCCGGCACCATCCGGCCGACACGGATGGCAACACGGTTCTGGGTGAGGCGGTTCTTCTCGAAACCACACGTTCAATAATTTACAACCAAACAGGTGATTCGCGCCCGGCCCCTCTGATTGCAGCGTTGGGTGTGTCGGATCTGGTGATCGTGGCGACCGACGATGCGATCTTGGTGTGCCATCGGGATCAGGCTCACCGAATCAAGGAGATTGTCGAGCGGGCTAAGGCGCTGCGCGGCGGGAAATATTGCTGAATGTGGCCGTAACAGAGGGCGGGGCAAGTCATAAAAATAAAGAGAGAGGAAGCCGGTTGGCCTCCTCTCCCTCTGAGGGTTTTCCTTTCGCCAGCATCAATCCTTGGCGTCAGGCACTTTGTGTTTGTACTTCTCCCCTTGGGTGTCGAACCATCCCGGAGCGGTGTAGTCGCACGTCGGGGTGACGCCCACGGTCAGCGTAGCGGGGTAGTTGCCACCGCCGCGGCACCGCGGGGTCTTCTTGATATAAAGAGTCTTCCCGACCAGATCGGCCCATGTGAGGGTGTTTCCGTCGCTCTTGTCATACTCGACGGCCCACTGATCCACTGCGCCCTCGATCTTGATCAGGTTCTCCTGGCAGGATGTGGCACGCGATACTTCGCGGGCGCGCATGAAGCCAGGGATGGCGATCGCGATAATGATGCCGATAATGGCCACCACGATCATGATCTCCACGAGGGTGAAGCCCTTCACGCGTTTGCGCAACATCTAAATTCACCTCCCTTCTTTGCAGCATGTTTCAAGTTACTGAATTGCTTTCTTTTTTTCAGGTGCTTTGGTTATTGTTGCAAGCGGTTCGGGTTTGCAAGGTTATTAGTAGTGTTCGATGATTATGTGTTTGTAAAGGTTTCCACGAGTGTTAAACCAACCGGGCGATGTATAGGTACAGCTGGGGGCAATCCCAACGGTGAAAGCCCTGACGTAGTTGCCCCCTGCTTTGCACTTGGGCGTTTGCTTTAGATACAGCGTCTTGGATACCAGTGTTGTCCAACCGCCGGAAATGACCGACCCATCGGTCAAATCGTTCTCCAGCGCGTAGCTGTCCACTGCGCCTTCGATCTTAATGAGGTTCTCTTGGCAGGTGGTAGCACGGGAGACCTCGCGGGCGCGCATGAACCCCGGAATGGCAATGGCTACGATCATACCAATGATGGCAATAACAATCATAATCTCGACGAGGGTGAATCCTTTCACCCCTTGGTTGTCGGTGCAGCTCTTTTCCACCGGTCCTCTTCCTTTCTCTTTATTTTGAGGTACCCTGAACTGCGAGACATGAAAGTAGCAAGGCTTATGCCCAAAACTTTAATCGCGCTGAAATACCGAATTTTAATTGTTTCTTTGACTCGAGTTTCGATTCTATGTATTTTTTTATCAATACTTTATGAAATACTCTCGGAGATTTCTGCAAATGGAACATACAAAAGGCAATGCTGCCCTGCCTTACCCGGAAGACGGGAAATGGGTAACTCGTTACACATTCTTGTCACCTTCGTTACCCGCCTTTTCATCCAGCAAACCGTATCGGGTCATCTTGTTGTGAAGGCTTTTTCGACTGATGCCCAGAAGATCGGCCGCGGCTTGGCGCCGGTGGCCGCATTGGGCCAAAGCTCGAAGAATCAGTTCTTTTTCTGCCTGCGCGGTTAAAATCTCAATCTTCTGCGAAAGGGATACAGATACGTCGTCAAACAGCCCGGACGGAAGGATTCGGCGATATAGACCGGGCAGAGGGGTATCATGGAGGTCGGTTTGCGGCTGGCAAATTTCCGGCGGAAGCCAACGCGTGCCGATTATCGAATCTTGGGTGAGGATACACGCGCGCTGGATGACGTTTTCAAGTTCGCGCACATTGCCCGGCCATGGGTATTTCAAGAATAAATCCATGACTTCGGGGGCCACGCCCTTGATGTCCTTGTTGAACTGTTGGCTGTAGAGTGCGAGGAAATGTTCCACTAGAAGGGGCAGGTCTTCGAGGCGCTTTCGCAAGGGGGGAAGCGTGAGGGGAATAACATTAAGACGGAAATAAAGGTCTTCGCGGAAGCGGCCCTCGGCCACCCGTTGTTCGAGGTCGGCGTTGGTGGCGGCCAGCACACGCAGGTCCACTCGAATGGGTTTGGTGCCCCCAACGCGCTCGAACTCGCGCTCCTGAAGAACACGCAAGAGCTTAACCTGAAGATTGGCCGACAGCTCGCCGATCTCGTCGAGAAAAATGGTGCCGCGGTTGGCCAGCTCGAACTTGCCCGGCTTGGCCAGCACGGCACCGGTGAAGGCTCCGCGCTCGTGGCCGAACAGTTCACTTTCGAGCAAGGTTTCGGGAATGGCGGCGCAATTGACCTTGATGAAGGGCATCGAGCGTCGCGGGCTGCCATCCACAATCGCCTGCGCCACCAATTCCTTGCCGGTTCCGCTTTCGCCCAGGATCAGCACGGTTACGTCTTGGGGAGCCACACGCTGAATGAGATCGTAGACTTCCTGCATGGCGCGGCTGCCACCAATGAGGGTGCCAAATTTTTGGACACGTCTGAGCGTGGCGACCTGTTGCTGAAGGCTCTCGATCTCGCGCTGCAGCATATGGCGTTCGAGTGCGCGTTTGACGACAATGCGCAATTCTGTGTTGTCAAAGGGCTTGGTAAAATAATCGTATGCCCCGGCAGCAATGGCCTGATGTGCGACGGCGGACGTCCCATGGGCGGCGATGATGAGCACCGGCGTATGGGGCCGAATGCGGCGGATTCGCCCCAATGCTTCCAAGCCGTTCATGCGGGGCATTCTGACGTCGAGGATAATCACATCGAAATCCTCGCGCTCGGCCATGGCGACGGCTTCATCGCCGTCAGCCGCCTCCTTCACCGTATAGCCTTCTTTTTTGAGGAGTTGGCCCAAGGTGAACCGAACACCGCTGTCGTCATCAGCCACCAGAACACTGACTGTTTTTTCCAGCATGGCCTCAGGTCCGAAGGGAGATGGGAAAAAGCAAATGCGGCGTTTTCGGGCTGTCTTGAATTAGGCTCTTTCGTATAGACATCTATCCAAGATGCGAAGATCTTTTCCAACTTCCAACCTCTTGCCTCCGACATCTTTGCTCGTGGCAAAAGGCCACGGTAGAGACTACTTGCCAATGAACTGCTCGATTTTTTCCACCAGTTTTTCGGGTTCAAACGGCTTGACGATATAGTCCTTTGCGCCGGCCTTCAGGCCGCGGTTGACCGACTCGACGTGAGCGGCGGCCGACAGGATTACGATGGGGATTCGGGCTGTGTCCTCGTTTTCTTTCAAGCGTTTGCATACCTCGAAGCCGTCGAGCACCGGCATCATAATATCCAGAAGAATCAAATCCGGTTTTTCGGTTCGGACTTTTTCCAGGGCGTCCAAACCGTCAAAGGCCGTGATCACCTCGTAGCCTTGGGCTTCCAGAAACATTGCCACGACGGTTTTGATGTCTTCTTCATCATCGGCGAGGAGAATGCGTTTTTTTACCATCGGTTCCCTCTCCTTCTCGGATTTGTCCGCATATATGCGGGTCTCGACAGCCGGTCCTGATTTTCAGGAAGTGCTCACGGCTTTGGGAATATCCACAATAAAAGCATCGGGTTGCTTGGCGTTTTCGTGCAAATGCATGATCGGCAGGACGAGCCGGAACTCGCATCCGCCGCCTTCGAGGTTCGTGGTCTCAATGCGGCCGCCGTGTAGTTCGGCGAAAGCGCGGGCCACGTAGAGACCGATGCCACAGCCGCCGCTTTGCCGCGTCAGATGGCTTTCGCCCTGCACAAACTTGCGGAAGATTTGGTCGCGCAGAGCCGGATCAATTCCCGCACCCGTGTCCCGCACCGCCACATAGGCTTCTTGTCGGGACGAGCCGGTGCACACGGTGACTTGACCGCCGCGCGGGGTGAACTTGACGGCGTTGCCCACCAAGTGGTCGAGGGCGCGGGCGATTTTCTCCTCATCGAGGAGCAGCTCGGCATCGCCGGCCGAGTAGTCCTCGACGATGGAAAGGTTCTTGGCCGCCGCCGTATCGCGGAGCCGCGCCACACTGCGCCGGGCAATCTGCGACAAGGGCAACCGGCGCAAGGTCAGCGAGGCCGTGCGGTTTTCGATGTTCACCACGTCGAGCAAATTGACAATTTGCTGCATCAACCGTTCGGCGTTTTGCTCGACAATCTTGAGCAGTTCGAGGTTGTCCGGGTCGAGGCGTTGCGCCAGCTTGGTGCGCAGCAGGTGGGACGCGCCCTTGATCGCCGTCAGCGGTGTGCGCAGCTCGTGGGAAACAATGGCAAGAAAACTGTTTTTGGCCTCGTCTATCCGTTTCAGCTCATCCAGCTTGTGATGGAGCGTCATGTCGTGAATGACAAAGACCACGCCGCTGAGATTGCCGCGGGCTTCGCGGTAAAGCGGCGCGGTCGAAAGCGTCAGGGGTGTGGCGCCGGTTTGATCCAGAGGCGTCCACTCCACTTCCTCGTGAATATGGCTGCGTTCGGCGAGGGTGCGCTCATAAAGGGTGCGAAAGACGGGCAGGACGGTTTCGGGGACCACTTCCTCGATGCGCCGGCCGAGGCAGCGTCCGCTTTCCACGCCCAAATAGTGGAGCGCCAACTCGTTGTGCAGGAGGATCACGCCGTTGGTATCCACTGCGATGACACCGTCGCCGATGCCTTCGAGCACATCGCGCAGCCGCCGTCCCATGGCTTCGGCGGTGGCCAGAAGCCGGGCGTTCTCGATGGCCAGAGCAATCAGATTGGCCAGCGAGGTGACCATGTCCAGCTGCTCGCGCGAGAAGGGCTCGCTGCCGATACGGTTGGTCACATTGATGACACCGATTACCTGGCCTTTGCTTTTCATGGGGACGCACATGAAGGATGGACAGGTGTAACGCCGGCGGCGTTCGGCATCCAGATGGCTGTCATCGCCGATTTCACGGACCAGCAGGGGGCGGCCGGAGCGCGCAACCTTGCCGGCGAAGCCTTCGTCCAGCCGTGTGCTGATGGTTGGCCACTTTTCGCGTTCGATATCCGACGAGGCCGCCATGCGGAGGACACCGGCGGGGGCATCCAGAAGCATGATCGAGCAGGCCTCGGCTTCCAGAACGTTGCGCAGGAGATTGACCGTGGCTTCGAGCGCGTGGTCGAGGTCGGCCGGCGAGGCAAGGACCTCGCTGACATGGCGGGCGAGGCGGATCAATTTTTCAGCGTCGGTTTTCTCCATGGCATCCATTCTCTGCGCTCCTTGGGGGTTGCATACGGTTTCGGGGGGCGCAATGCAAGACAATAATCTATGTGGAACCGGTTAGAGGGACTCCGTTGCGGTGGGTGGGCATAAAAAACCATTGAAAACGGTCAATCGCAGCCAAAGATCATTTGCCGCATATCGAACGTGGAGAGGAAAAGTGACGGAACTCAGCACGCGATTCAATCCGGCCCCTATCGAAGAGAAATGGTACCGGTTCTGGGAAGAGTCGGGCTTTTTCGGCGCCGACCCGGCCGACCCGCGCCCCGCTTACACCATCAGCATTCCGCCGCCGAACATCACGGGCGTTCTGCACATGGGCCACGGGCTCAACAACACCATTCAGGACATTTTGATCCGCTGGAAACGCATGGCGGGCTTTGCGGCGCTGTGGGTTCCCGGAACGGATCACGCCTCGATTGCCACCGAGAACGTGGTCGAGCAGCAACTGGTCAAACAGGGAACCAGCAAGCGCCAGTTGGGACGCGAGAAGTTTCTCGAACGCGTCTGGGCATGGCGCGAGGAATATGGCGGAACGATTATCCGGCAGCTCAAGCGTCTGGGCTCGTCGTGCGACTGGACGCGGGAGCGGTTCACACTCGATCCGGGGCTTTCGCGCGCCGTGCGGACGGTCTTCAAGCGGCTGTACGACGAGGGTCTGATTTACCGCGGCAAATACCTGGTCAACTGGTGCCCGAAACTGCGGACGGTGCTCTCGGACGACGAAGTTGAGCACCGCGAGGTGGACGGGCATCTGTGGTATATTCGATATCCGTTGAAAGGGAAAAGTTCGGACGGGTCGGACTATCTTGTCGTTGCCACGACCCGCCCCGAAACCATGCTCGGCGACACGGCCGTCGCGGTCAATCCGGACGATGAGCGCTACCGGCATCTGATCGGCAAGACGGCGGTGCTCCCGCTTATGGAGCGTGAGATTCCAATCATCGGCGACCCGTTTGTGGACCCGTCGTTCGGAACGGGCATGGTCAAGGTGACGCCCGCCCATGATCCCAACGATTTCGAGATGGGCCGGCGGCACAATCTTGAATTTGTCAACATCCTCAATGCCAACGGCACGCTGAACGAGAATACAAAACAGTATGCGGGACTGGACCGGTTTGAAGCGCGCAAGCGTGTGGTCCATGATCTGACGGCGCGCGGTTTGCTGGAAAGGATCGAGCCGCACCGCCACACAGTCGGGCATTGCTACCGGACCGGCGACGTGGTCGAGCCGTATCTGTCGGAGCAATGGTTTGTGCGGATGCGACCGTTGGCGGAGCCGGCCATTGCGGCGGTGCGCGAGGGTCGTGTGCGCATCATCCCCAAGTCGTGGGAAAGCACGTATTTTCACTGGATGGAAAACGTGCGCGACTGGCCGATCTCGCGCCAGCTGTGGTGGGGCCATCGCATCCCGGTCTGGCAATGCCGCGAGTGCAATGAATTTAGTGTTACGGATGAGGAGACGCTTGAGCGCTGCGCCCGATGCGGCTCGGCGAACATCGAGCAGGATCCCGATGTTCTTGACACGTGGTTTTCGTCGGCGCTGTGGCCGTTTTCGACTCTGGGCTGGCCCGATGAGACGGCCGATTTGAAAAAGTTCTACCCGACCGCCACGCTGGTCACGGCGCACGAGATTCTTTTTTTCTGGGTGGCGCGGATGATCATGATGGGGCTGAAGTTCTGCGGCGATGTGCCTTTCCGCGATGTCTATATCCACGCCATGATCTTCGACGAAGCGACGCGGAAGAAAATGAGCAAGTCGCTCGGCAACATCATTGACCCGCTGGAGATGATCGAGGAGTTCGGGGCCGACGCGCTGCGGATGACGCTGTGCGCCTACGCCATCCAAACGCCGGTGATTTATCTGTCGAAGAAGCGGTTCGAGGGCTATCGCAACTTCATCAACAAGTTGTGGAATGCCGCGCGGTTTGTGCTGATGACCACAGCCGACCTGTCGCGCGAGGACCTCGCAGCCGGCATTGATGAGTCGCTGCTGCAAACCGAGGACCGCTGGATTTTGAGCGTGCTGTGGCGCACGGTGCGCGAGGTGGAGGAGGGCTTCGAGCGGTTTGCGTTCGACGCCGCCGCACTGAGTCTCTATCACTTTGTCTGGCATCAGTACTGCGACTGGTATGTGGAGCTGTGCAAGCCGCGGCTGTATGTGGGCGATTCGCCGACGGAAGAGCAGCGGCGGCTGAAGCGCAACACCCAGCGTGTGCTCCTTGTGGTGCTCGAAGCGACTCTGCGAACCCTGCACCCCATCATTCCCTTTGTGACCGAGGAAATCTGGCAGGCGTTGCGGGAACGTTGGGATGGACGCGGTGGACGGAATAGACAGAATGAACAGAGCGGAGGGGCGGAGCTGCGAGTCGCGGCCATGCTGCGGGCGCTGGAATCGCCTTCGATCATGGTGGCCCGCTGGCCGGGAGCCGACACGGTTGCCGCGGACAACGCGCCGGAGGTCGAAAGCGACATGGCGCTGATGCAGGAAGTGATCAGTTGCGCGCGAAACTTGCGCGGCGAGCTCAACATCGCCCCAAGCGAACGGCTGGACCTCCATATTTCAACTCCCGATGCAAACCGTCGCGCGCAGATCGAGCGCCATCGTGCCATGATCGCCACCTTGCTGCCTGTGGCCGACTTGCACATCGAGGCGAATGGACATGCCGGCAGCGGGCATTGGGCCATGGGGATGGTTCATGACATCACGGTGTCGTTTCCCATCAGCGAGGAATTGCACGCGCGCGAGCTGGCGCGTCTGACCAAGGAGATTGCGCGCGTGGAAGGCGAGGAAAAACGGCTGCGGGAGAAACTGGCCAACGAGAACTTTACGTCGCGCGCGCCGGAAGAAGTAATTGCACGCGAGCGCGAAAAACACGAGCGCGCCGCCGCCGAACTGGCCGGACTGAGGCGGCGTCTCGATGCGCTGCGGTGACCGATGCCACCAAATCGGTATGGCCGGGGGTGGGGGGAGCGATGCCGGAGTGGCAAAAGCGTTCCGCCTTACCCTCGTTCGCTTTTAAGGCCCGTTCAAGCAGTCGGAGAACCGTACGTTCCCATAATCCCGCCGACCAAGCCTAACGCAAAGCCGCCAAGCCGCAAACAATAATAACCTCAAATGCCGATGTCTCAAGCGGGTGCTCCCTCCGAATACACCTCGCACTCCCCTATTTCCCGACTCGGCGTTTTTGCATGAACCCGTTTCGCAGGGACACGGGCATCCGCTCGTCTTTTTTTGCTTGACGCGGGGAACGGGTTTTCTCAGTATTCACACGATTTTGTAATTGGTGTTACGACACATCCCCTAAAAAAGGAGTGAATCATGCGAGGTGTGATTAGAACGGTGGCGATGGTTTCGTGTGTGTTGGCGATTGCTCTGTCGGCGGCGCGGGGGGAAAACATCTGGGACCTTCAAGCTGTCAATGCGCAGGGGTTGGGGACGCATCCCAAGGTGGGAGCCGACCCGGGTGCCGACCCGGCGAGCTCGCCGAATCGGGTCACAATCGAAGGGATTGCGCTCAATGCTCCGGATGAACTGCTCAATCCCAACTCCGCCTGGCAGGTATATGTGCAGGCGGAGCCGCCCGACCAAGGGGGGATTGCTGCTTGGGCGGGGACGTTTTATAATCCGACGTGGCCACGCTATCCCTTTGATATCTATCCGGGCGACCGAATTCGGATCAACGGCTTTGTGATGAATGCGCGCGGCAAGGTGAACATCAATGAGCGGCATTCGGCCCTGCCGGGCATGCAGTTTGTCGTGACCAAGCTGGCGTCGGATGTGGGCATGCCGGATCCGATTGTCATTCCGAATCTGGCCGCCTGCAATTCGTTCGATATGACGCGGGCAACGGGCGGCGAACGCTATCAAGCCCAGTGGGTTCGGATCAATAATGTGCAAATTCAGTCGGGGACGTGGGGGCCGAACCAATCGCTGGTTGTCCGCGACACAGCGGGTTCGACGCTGACCATGCTTCTGTCCGAGCGCGGCGACTTTGCGCGCTATCCGGCTCCGTCGGGCAGCTTCAACGTGCAAGGTATTTTTGATCAGGAGGATTTGGCATCTCCGTTCACGGATTCCTACCGGTTGTGGGTCAAGCGTTATAGCGATATAGCCATCCCTTCAGGGATTCTGGACAGCATTTGGGAGTTGCAGGCTGTGAACGCGCAGGGGCTGGGAACGCATCCCAAAGTGGGTGCGGATCCGGGGGCCGACCCGGCCACGTCGCCGAATCGGGTGAAAATTGTCGGAATTGCATTGAACCGACCCGACGAGTTGTTGAATCCTGCCAATGCCTGGCAGGTGTATGTGCAGGCGGAGTGGCCGCAAAAAGGTGGCATAGCGGCATGGGCCGGCACGTTTTATAACCCGACGTGGCCGCGCTATCCGGCCGACATCAATCCGGGCGATCTGGTGATGATAGACGGCTTCGTGATGAATGCCCGCGGCAAGGTTAATATTAATGAGCGGCATTCGGCCCTGCCGGGCATGCAGTTTGTGGTAACCAAACTTGCGTCGAATGTCGGAATGCCGCGGCCGCAGATCATCACCAGTCTCTCGCAGTGCAATCAGTTCAATGCTTCGCGCACGACAGGCGGCGAACGGTATCAAGCCCAATGGGTCACGCTGCAGAACATCCGCTACGTATCCGGTCAATGGCAGGCGGGGCAGTCGGTGGTCGTGGCCGACGATGCGGGGGCAACGATTACGCTGTTGCTGTCTGAGCGCGGAGACTTCTCCGGCCAGTCTGCGCCGAGCGGGCGATTTAGCGCCACGGGTATTTTCGACCAAGAAGACCTTGCCTCGCCGTTCACCGACAGCTATCGGCTGTGGGTGAAAAGCAAGGATGACATCCTTTTGGAATCGGCAGACGCCAAACGATGGAATCTCTATCGGTAAGCCAGAATTGTTCGCACAGGTGTGAAGGCCTGTTGACCGCTTCCTCCCCAAACGGGAACGCCAGTCGCCCGGCGCAGGCCTTCACACTGATTGAATTGCTGATTGTCGTGGCCATTCTAGCGATTTTGGCGGCGGTGGCGTTGCCGAATTTTTTGGACGCACAGGTGCGGGCAAAAGCGGCGCGGGCCAAAAACGATCTGCGCACCATCGCGGTGGCTCTGGAAGCGTATCATGTGGACTGCAGCGCGTATCCGCCGGCGCGCGCTTATTGCGCCGGCATGCAGGCCCGCGTCGAAGACCACAACATTACGCCGCCGGAATTGACCGCGCCGATCGCCTATCTGCCGCGGCGGTATTGGGATGTGTTCAACCGCGACCATGCCTACAAGTATCTGGCTCCGGGGCGCGGCTGGTCGAACGAAACCTTGACGGTGCTGGCCATCTGGGTGCCGAAGTATTTTCCTTCCGACAGCGGGCCGGCCGACGATGTTCCCTATTTCGACGGCGAAAGCCCTGTGAAATGGGGAATCTGGAGCGTCGGGCCGTGGGGCGCGAAAACCTTCTACGAATCCGACCGCGCGCATATCCCTGTCCCGCCCCGCACGTGGTATGATCCGACCAACGGAACGGTCAGCGAGGGAGTCATTTCGCGCTTGAGCACCGGCCACCACTCGCCCTAATCGCGGCAGGATATGCGCAAGGGCGGCCGGCACTGGCGCGGGAGCGCAATCGGCGGGCCGCAAGCCAATACATTTCCGAACGGTCCATGAATTCCGTCACCTCGAGGCCGGCTTTGGCCATGAGGCGCCGCATGTCGCGCGCGGCGGGCAGGAGATGATGGGCCACTTCGGGAGCGGCATGGCGGTGGAAATGGTTGATTTGGCGGCGGCCTTCGAAGTGGGCGATGTAGAGACGACCGTTGGGTTTCAACACGCGGGCAAACTCGACGAGCACCGGCGCCGGATTTGTGAAGTGGGGAAATACGTTGAGGCAAATGATGGCGTCGAAATAGGCATCGGGCCGCTCGATTTTCGCGGCCGACCCGCGAAAAAGATGCACCGGCGGGCGCAGTCCGCGTTGCGCTGCGCGCCGCAGCATTTCGCCCGAAAGATCGCAGGCATAGACCTCGCCGTTCGGGCCGACGGCTTCCGCCAAAATCTCGGTCAGGCGGCCGGCACCGCATCCCGGCTCCAGAACCCGGTCGCCCGGACGCAGATGCCAGCGCCGGAGAAAGTCGCGCAACTTGGTTTGTTCTTCCGGCAGGAAGGCATCCATAAGTCCTTTCCGGGCGCAGCGGTCAAAGAACCGCCCCAACCGTTTTTCTTCGGGTGTCATTTTTGCGATAGTTGGGAAAGGCATGGTTTCCTCTCAGGGGAAGTATTTTGTTGCAAGCGCATGTGTACCGCGTCAGCCAAGCCCATCCGAGGTCGTTTCAATAAGAAGCACGTACCCATAGGAGCACACACACTATCTATCGCTGGGGGTCTGCCAACTGCCGGCCGATCAAAATCGCGAGGCCGTACAGGGCGGTGGAAATCAGCACGATGCAGGCGCCGGTGGGCAGATTGAAGCCGTAGGAAAGCCAGAACCCTCCCAGAGTGCTCAAGACGCCGGTGAGAAGACCCACGGCGCGCACGCGCCCCATAGTGGTTCCAACCTCATAGGCTGCCGCCGCGGGGTTGGTCAACAGGCTATACATCATCAGCCCGCCGACGATTTGCAAGTTGGTGGTGATGATGGCGGCGGCCAGCAAAAGGAACAACGAGAGCAGGACAGATTCGGGGATTCCGCAGACGCGTGCGAGGTTTCGGCTGAACAGGACCGCATCCAGCCGGCGATGAAACACCGCGACAAACAGCCCCAGCACCACAGCCAGCGCGCCCATGATCAGAAGGTCTTTCGGCCGCACAAACAGCAGGCTTCCCCACATCAAACTCAGCAGCGGGCTCATTTCGCCGCGATTCAGTCCGATTCCCAAAAATGCAAGGCCCATCGTAAAACTCAGCAGGATGCTGGTGATAGTGTTCAGATCGCTTCGGGCGCATCGCGAGGTGAGCCAACCCATTCCCAAGGCGGCACCGAGCGCGGCGAGCATGGCCACCGGCCCCATCGGCCATCCGAGAAGGTGGGCAAAAACGGCGCCCGCCATTGCTGCGTGAGCCATACCGACGCTGAGAAAGGGCATTCGAAGGCCCACCAGATAGACGCCGAGCAGGCCGGCCGACGCGCCGCCGATCAACGCACTCGCTTGCCACCACAGGATCATCCGTCGGGCCTTTCCTTTCCGTAGCAAAAGCAGCGGCCGTTGCGCCGAACGACCTCCACCGGGCAGCCGTAGAGAAGGCCAAGGCGTTCCGGGGTCAATGCGTCGGCGGGCGGGCCGTCGAAAAGAATCCGCCCCTCGCGCATCAAAAGAACCCGGCTGCAATTTGCCGGAAGATGGCTCACCGTATGCGTGGTCATCAGAATCGGGATTTGCGTGTCGGCGGCCAGTGCGCCAATCAACGCGACCATGCGTTCCTGCCAATCGAGATCGAGCCCGGTCGTTGGCTCATCGAGCAGCAAGAGGTCGGGTTGCTGGACGAGGGCGCGGGCCAGTTGGACTTTTTGCTGCTCGCCTCCCGACAGGGTGCGATAGGGGCGGTCGCAAAACGCCGCCAGTTCCAGCCGTGCGATCATCGCCTCGACCGCGGCCCAATCCTCGCCGGTCAGTTGGGCAAACAAGGAGCGCCGACCGAGGCGGCCGAGGGCAATTACGTTCCGGGCGGTCAGGGGGATCATGGGATTAAAGTCGCTGCGCTGGAGAACCGTGCCAATTCGGGTGCGCAGGCGGGCACGCTGCGTCTCGCTCATCCGCCAAGGATTTGCCCCCAGCACCTCGACGCTGCCGGAGGCGGGTCGGATGACGGCTTGGATCACTCCAAGCAAGGTGCTCTTGCCGGCACCGTTTGGACCCAAAACCCCGATGAATTCGCCCGCGTGAACGGACAAGGAAACCGCCTTAAGCACTGCGTTACGCTGGGGCCGGTAGGCGACCTGATTCAGCCATACAAGACGGTCGCTGTGCAGGTTTTTCCCAGACTGCGACAATGGGCTGCCGCTGGAAGAAAAAGAGAGGCAGCACAGACCCTTGGAAAAACCGGCGGGTGCGTTCATGGGGTGTTCCGGACACTATCCAGCAGGGCCTTCACATTAGCGGCCACCAGATCATCGAAGCGCGACTGTCCGCTTTCCATGCTGGGGAAATTGCTGAAAACCACCAGCGGCGCTTTCAACTGCCATGCGAGCGCTTCGCCCGCCTGCCGGCCTTCCTGTAAATTGGCAATGACAAACCGGACGTTGGCTGCGCTTCCCTGCTTGAGAAGTGATTCAATCTGGGCGGGCGATGAGGCTTCGCCGCCGGAGTACACGGCCACGACATCCAATCCCAGCCAGCGGCAGAAGGCCGCCTGATGGCCGGAGGCGATGATGCGGCTGCCGGTCAAGTTGGCGGCGCGAATTTGCTCTTGAACCGCGGAACCCAACGCGCGGATGCGGCCGCACGTTTCCTGGTATCGCGCTTCGTAAAAAGCAGCGTTATCAGCATCCATGGCGGCCAGCGCATCACATACGGCCCGGCAGCCGGCCAAATAGCTGTCGGGCAGACAGAGGCCCTGCGGAGCGGGGATGCTGTGAATTGCGGGAGTTGCACCGCCGGATGCCGTTAGCTTGTCGGCCAGCGAGCGTTGGAAATCAAAAAGAAACACGGCGCGGCAGGTGCGCAGCCGCGTGTAGGTCTGCGGGGCAATGTCGAAATGGCCCGGGCAGGTGCCGGGCGGGCATAATCGCACGATGGCGGGTGTTTCGCCGGCAATGTCGCGCAGGCAGCACTCCAACCACGAAGTGGTCACGGCGTAGGAAGGCACTGAGGCATCGGCGGTTTCCGAGCGCGGTTTTTGGCAGGCGATGAAGCCCAGCGCAGCGATGATGCAGATGATTAGCAGGCGTCTCATTTGAGTGCTGGCCTTGCGGGGCCGAACGTGTACGAAAACAATTTGGAACGCAATTTTGTCACACCAACTTTGAAATCGTATGAAGGGGTTGCGCGCCTGTAAAGCAAAAAGGGGTGCATGTCCTGAAACGTGCATGTCCTGAAATCGGAAGACGCTTCCCGCTTGACCAAAAGCAAGGCCGCCGCGTGATGCTGGAAAAATTCCCCGCACAGCGCCAAGGCCTTTGGAGTGCGACAGCCTTGGCGGCGCTTTCCGGAAGTCGTCCGTTGTCAGATAAAGCGTCGGTGCTGGGGAAAGAACCGACGCTTGGAATGTTTGAGATTGGCGCAAGAGAAAGCGGCAGCATGGCTGCCCCAGTCCCAAAAAACGCCGGATAGGTTTGAGGTTGGCACAAAAAGAAAGCGGCAGCATGGCTGCCGCAGTCCAAAGTATCCGTTCAAAGTGTCCGTTGTCAGGCTAAGTGCCCAGAAAAAGGCGGCGATGCGCGGTTGGGGGAACTGTATTGGAGGGGGCCGTAAAAAGCGGAATGACCGAACGGCTTGCTACGGCTGCTCCTGCACCGTCGGCCGGTCAAACCGAATCGGAACCTTCGACTCAATCACGCGGGTTTTGGTTCGGGGATTGACCTCAATGCTTTCAGGGTAATCGAATTCAACGGCGACCTCGCGACCCATTAGTTCGCGAATCGCAGTGTCCAATCGTGCTTCGGTTTCCTCAGTGTAGGCGGGCTTTTTTACGATTCGGATTCGCAGGCGATGCAGGGTTTCTTGGATGACTTGAAGCTGTGCAACCGCGGGCGGCTCGAGCGCACGGATGGTTCGGATGATTGCGCTGGGCGAGACCAGCCGGCCGTCGGGCGTGCTGAGAATATCAAGAATGCGCCCATGGGTCATCCGCACGAGCGGCAAAGTCCTCCCGCATGAACAGAGCCGGTCCAGTGGAGTCAGCGTGTCGCCCAGCCGGTAGCGAATCAGCGGCATGGCGTAGTTGGTCAGGGCGGTGACGAATACTTCGCCAAGTTCGCCGGGACGCGCCAGCCGGTCGCCGGCCATTGGCTCGATGACAAAAGACTCGTTGGCCAAATGCAGGCCTTCATGGGCGGGGCATTCAAAGGCCATGCCCAGCGTCTCTTCCGAACTGTAGTAATCGAACACCTCGTCGCCCAGAAGGTTCCGGAATCGTGTGCGATCTTCATCGGTCAGAGGACTGGCCCCGCTGACGATGCGGGGGATGCGGAGTCGCCGACCAGTGTGTTCGAGATAGTTGGCAACGAGGGTAAGTTTTTCCAGATAGCCGCGAAATGTTGAGGGCTGCCAGTTCTGCAGAAGCCTGACGAGGCTTTCCAAATGTTTTACGGTCTCGGTTTCCACATACCAGCGAAAGTCGTTGGTCAAACGCATAATCAAGCGATCGCGCACGGCCGTTTTCCAGTTCCACTCTTCCGGTGGACGCAGCAGGCGGACAATCCGGTCGCCGGGTTGATGCCCCCATGCCAGATAAGCGCGCCAGTAGCGGGCGGTGCCAACCGATGTGGCCTGCCGGTCATGCTGCACGGCTACCGGCATACCGGTGGAACCGCTGGTTCGGGTTGTAAAAAGAGTTCGGCGGTCGGCGGTGTCGGCCAGCAGCATTTCCGGGTGATCGCGCACCGTGGCGCGTTCGAGCGGGGGCAAAGCGGCGAGATCACGCGGTGAACGCACGTCGCCGGGTGAAAAACCTTCCTTGCGAAACAACTCTCGATAATAGGGCACATGGCGGCCGGCATGTTCGAGCAATGCGCGCAATCGTGCCGTCTGGAGCGATTCCAGCTCGTCGGGCGGCAGATACTGTTCGCGCAGCAAGCGCTCCAGTTCCGGGCGGACGCGGCGGCCTGTTCCCCACTCGTAGATCAGCCAGTATGTGGCATGCCGAAGGTTCATCGGCCTCTCCCGATCAGTCAAAGGCGGCGGGGATTTGGGATTGGGTTATGCGCAATTTGCCCCGCGCGGTCAACGGGATCGCATCCACATACTCGAACTCCACAGCCAGCTGGTTTTGGCTTGCTTGGGCGATGCCGTCTCGCAGGCCTGTCTCGTCGGAGGCCGAATAATCGGGCCCGCGAACCAGACGCAGACGCAATTGTTCCAATGTTTCCTGAATGACTTGGAACTGCGTGATCTTGTGCTCGCCGAGGCTGTAGATTAAGCGGAAGAAAAAGCCGGGCGTAATAAAGCCGCCGTTGGGAACTCGGATTAAATCCAACACACGTCCGTGAGTCATCTGAATGAGTGGAAGGCTGCGTCCGCATGGACAAACCTCTGCGGCCGGCGTCAGCGTGTCCCACAATCGGTAGCGAATCAAGGGCATGGCATAGTTGGTGAGAACGGTGACAAAGACCTCGCCCAGTTCGCCCGGCTGTGCCGGCCGGCCGGCAACAACGGCCTCGACGACATGACAGTCGCTGTTCAGATGCAGGCCCGTGTGGGCTTCGCATTCAAACGCAATTCCCAACGTCTCATCGGAGCTGTAGTAGTCAAACACCTCGCGGGCGAGAAAGTTCTGAAGCAGTTGTCGGTCTGCGTCTGTCATCAGCTGGGCGCCGCCGATCAACCGCGGCACCTGCAACCGAATCCCGCGGTGGCGCAAATAGCCGGCAAGCAGCGTCAAGACGCCTGTGTAGGCGCGAAAGAACCGGGGCCGCCATTTTTGCAACAGTTCAGCGAGTTGCCGAAGCATCTGCGGCTGACCTTGCTGGAGTTCATATTGGCGATCGCGAAAGAAAACGGCGCGAAACCAATCTCCGAGGCGGTTTTTCCATGTCTTTCCCTCGCGCGGAACGGTGCGAAGCATCGGATCGCCAATCCGGTAACCGCAGGCGCGAAGCGCCCGCCAATAGCGCGCGACGCCTTCGGCGAAAGCCTCGGGGTCGTGATACACGGTAATCGGCATACCTGTGGTGCCGCTGGTGCGCGTGGTGCGAAGTTTGGCGGGCGACAGTCCGTCGGCGACCAGTTGCTCCGGCTGGGTGCGGAGGGTATCCCGCTCCAGGGGCGGCAGGGCCATGAGGTCGGACGGCGAACGAATATCCGCGGGCGACAGACCCAGCTTGCGGAACAGGTCGCGATAGTATGGGACATGGGCGGCGGCATGTTCGAGGAGCGCGCGCAGGCGCGTTTGCTGCCGATGTTGCAGTTCATCCGGCGGCAGATATTGATCGTGTTCGAGCTGCGCAAGGCGGTCGCGGACGCGAAAGCGGGTTGTGGATTCATAGGCCAGCCAGAAAAGATTCTCCGTTGCCTTTCGCATGCGCCGCTCCCCGATTCAACGTCCGAAATATGCCCGATACTCCGATTGCAGCTGGCGTGAAGCGTCGCGGTTGCTCATCCCCATAAACGGTCCGCGCCGCTCGCGCAACCGAATGACCGGTCCGTAGTATACTTCAATCCGGCGCGGGGCAAACAATCCCAACAAGCGCGCCGGATGGAAGCGGGACAAAACAGGCAACAAAAGCATTTGCAGATTTGTGGCGCCGGTCATGCGGAAAAACAAAATCTGTGGATCAAAATCCGTCTTGCCATTGATGTGCTCGGCGGCAAAGCGCACAATTCGCCCCAAACCCGAAAACCACAGCGCGTCGTCCCCCGCCACGCTGGCCGGGTAAATGAGAACATGCTGGCCGTTCAGCCAGCGCGATGCCAAATTTTGCAGGGATTGATATGTGCGGCGGATGGCAAACGCCGCGGGAAGGTCTGGCGACCACGAGCGGAACAACGATGGATAAAATCCGAACTCGCGGTTGGTGACGCCGTGCTCGTCGCGGATTTGCCGCTCGATGGTTTGTTGCGTATGGAAGACCGGTTCGCTGTGAGGGACCAACGCGGGAACCAAGGCGATTGGCAGAATCCACGCGAGAACCGCAAAACCCGGTTTTTCCGAGCACAGGCCGGCCAGCGAGGCTGCCAGCGCCACGAAGTCATGGCCCCAGCTGCACGGATGGTTGCCCACGAAAAAAATCGGCTGGCCGGAATCAAACAGGCGTTGGGCGTCGGGCGATACTTTAACATCCAGTTGCAGACCATACCGTGCGAATTCACGCCGGGCGCCGGCAAAAAGGCCGTGGCGTGCAATCTGCTCGTTCAGCTGTCGCAGGCACTCCACAAAACTGGTCAGGGGGAACAGCCATGCCTGATCAAGCAGCCGGTAAAAAAAACTGGTTCGCCGATGGTGTTTGGTCATGTCCAAGAGCAAATCAAGGGTTCCCGGCTGCCGGGCAAACGCGCCCGATTCCAAGTCGGCAACCAACTGTTGGCGAAATCCCGATGCCATATCCGACAAACTGCGCAGTACGGGCAGCCGCCAGAACCACGTGCGATGGGAACTATTCGACGAGCACGTCCACCTCGACGGGGAGAGAGCCCCGGTCTTTAAACCAGGCGTAGGGGTCATAGACCAAATCCCAAACGAGAATATACCACCCGGGGCGGTCGGGCGCGCGGAGGTTGGCTTGCAATTCCACAATTTCGCCCGGTCGCGGTGGGGGCACGAGCAGGGTTCGCAATCCGTCCAGATGATACATCGCGCCGTTGTCATACAACCAACTGTAGGCCAGCTTGACGGAGTAGGTCCCTTCGGTGGGCCAAACTACGGCACTAGTGTTTTGAACCGCCACGGGAACCATTACGTGCTCGCCTGCCCGCAGGCGGTCCGGCGTTTCGTGCCGGACTATCCGCGCACTGTAGAACAGGGCGTCCACAGGGTCCTGCGCACCGTCCGGCGCCAGTGCGGCCGGCCAGACGCCGCTTTCCGGCTTTTGCTGCAGGGCGCCCGTGCGAATTGCCTCACAGACAAGTTCGAGGTCTTCGCGCAGACGCCGCAACCGCTCGTAGAGCATGCGGTTGACCCGCCGCTGCTCATTCCACGCGCGCGCCAGTGCCGGTTTGGCAAGTCCGCTGCGCCAAGTCAGGCGCACGGCGGTTTTGAGCGCCGTCCCCAGCTGCTGGAACGCCGTCCGCAATCGCCCGTGGCGCACCCGCCGGAGATAGTCCACCATCCAGACGACATCGTGAAGGTAGCCCTCGATCCAAGGGTTTTGCTCGGCGGCTTGCAGCTCCGTTCCTGCGTCGCCGCCGATCGGCCTGACGGCTGCGGCCCCGATTTTGGCCAGATAGGGACAAGCGATGCAGGTGGAGAAGTCCCGCAGAACCAGCCGTTGGCGGAACGCCTGATATGCCGGCCCGTTCCAAATCTCGGGCAGCGTTTGATGGTGGAGATCGCCCATAATGGCGGGGCTGAAACAACAGGCGCGCACGCGACCATCGGTTTGAATCAGAAACTCGCGCCAAGGCGATGGACAGACAGGGACATTTCCCGAGGCGGGGTCAAACTGGCGGCGATGCAGTCGTTCGAGTGCAACGGGCGGAATCGCAGCGGCGGACGCGGTCGCGGTGGCCGAGGGCGAAAGGCCGGCAGACGGCGGCTCGGGCGTTTCGCGCGCAATTTCATCGAGCAGGTCGGCATTGCTGAAAAATGTGTGCTGAATTTGAATGCCGAGGGCTTGTGCACGGCGCAAGGCTTCCTTGTAGGCGGCGCGCTCGGCTTCAAACGAAGGCTGTTCGCATTTCTCCAAGCCTTTGGGGGTTGGCAGCATCTTGAGCACTTCGATGCTTTCCGCGCCGTAGTGCGCAGCGAAATCCACAAAGGCCGGCAACTCGGGCAGATTGCGCTGCATGGCGACAAACACAAAGGTCAGGCGCGGCCAGACGGTGCCCCGCTCGGCCTTTTTTTTCTGCATCAATTCAAGATTGGCGATCAGTTTGTCCCAGCGGGCGCCGACCCGAATCGCCTCGTAGGTTTCCCGCGTGGCCGCGTCTATTGAAACGCTGATATGCGTCAGGCCGCTGTCGAGAATGTCATCGAGATGGCGATCTATCAGGAGAAAGTTGGTGGAAACGTAGCTCTTTGGCGGGTGATACTGCTTGACCAATCTCAGGAATTCCCGCGTGCGGCTGGACGCGAACAGCTCGCCGGCGTCGTTCCACGTGATCTGCTCGCAGTAGTCCAGATAGGGAATGGCTTTTTCGAGGCAGTCCAAGTCGAGGTCAATCGGCGGCATCAGGCGCGAGAAACACATGACGCAGTTGAGGTTGCACTTGAGCGTCAGGCCCAGATCAATGACGCGCGGCCATGACCGCAACGCCGTTCGCCCCTGGCGATACTCATATTCATTCAGTCGCGCGTTGGCCGTGTAGGCTTTCATACCGGTAATGCCGATGGCCTTTCGGCGAAATGAGATGGTTGCAAGGCGTTCGCGGCGGCCGCTTCCTCGAACCGGACAAACTCCACATAGCGCTCAACAATGCGGGGCCAGTGGTAGCGGGCAAGAACAAACCGGCGGCCGCGGTCTCCCAGTCGGGCACGCAATTGGTCATCGCCGGCCAGCCAGTCGGCCGCCGCAATAAACTCATCGGTATTGCAAAAGCACAGTCCGCCGCCGCTTCGCCGGCATTGTCCCATGGACACCCCGCAGCGGCTGTTGACCAACACGGGGGTGCCGACCGCCCAAGCTTCGAGGAGAACGATCGAAAGGCTTTCGAAGCGCGATGGCAGCACAAGAAACCGCGCGGCCGCCATCGCATCCCACTTGTCCTGCTCGCTGACAAATCCGAGATAGCGGATGGCCGGATGACGCGGCAGTGTCAGTTGATTTGCGCCGCACAAGACCAACGACAACGGCTTTCCCGTCGCGCGCCGCGCATCCCAATAGGTAACAAAGTCGTACAACATTGTGTCGCAGTTTTTGGAGGCGTCAATCCGGCCTGCATACAGAATGAACGGTTCGCGGATGCCGTATTTGGCGCAAAATCGTTCTCCATCCGCATCTTCGGGCATGTCCACACCCAAACCAATCACCTCGTGGCGCGGCAGGTGAAAGGGAAACCGCTGCTCGACAAACCCCCGCTCTTCTTCCGTGCAAAAAATGATGCCGCGCGGCGCGCAAAACACATCCTCGAACAACCGCAAGTAGATCGGCGGTTCGTCGTGTGCGAAGGGGAGCAGATAGAACTGACCGCCCAGCCGCTCGAGACTGTCGTAGGTGGTTGCATACAAGTAATTGAACACCACAAAACCGTCGTAGGCGGAGCGGTGCGCCTGCAGATAGTGTTGGAGCCGCGTGCAGCGCGGGCCTTGCAGCCCCATCCAACGGGATTCATCTTCGGCCGTGTGAAACTTCATCAAAATCCGCTCATTGCAGCGGTTGAACCGCCGAACGTTGCGCGGCGAGTCCACGGCGAAGCGCCGCACGGCAATTCCTTCGACGTTGTGAAGTCCTTCGGGAAATTCGTTGGCCCACGTCATGTGGTCAATGGCACACGTGGTCAACACCTCGATGTCCCAGTGCGCGGACAGACGGCGTGCAATGGCGCGGCACAGCGACTCGGCCCCTCCGACCACTTCGGGCCCGTAACGCTGGATGATAAATCCAATGCGAGGTGCGCTCATTTGGCTTCAGGATCGAGGAAAAGCAAATTGCCCCTGCGCCTTACGCAGGTTTGCTAGGGCGATTACAACATGGACGAAGACCGGCGCAATTGCAAGCCCGATTCTGTCCCACACCGGATTCGCCCTCAATTTGCAATCGTCGCCGGTTACTCCAGCCGCTTGTGGAACCGCATTGAGCTCAATCCCAAAATCAGCATACCCAGCGCAGCCAAGGCTAGAAACTGGGGATAGAGGACGTCCAAGCCCACACCTTTCAAGAACACCGCCCGCACGATTTCCAAAAAATACCGCATGGGATTGAGGTAGCTGATCCATTGGACGGCGGGCGGCATGTTGGCAATCGGGAATGCAAAACCGGACAGTTGGATCGTGGGAAAGGAAAAGAAAAAAGACAGCATCATGGCTTGTTGCTGGGTGTTCGAGACCGTCGAAACAAACAGGCCGATGCCCAGCGTCGTCATTACGTACAGCAGCCCGCCAAGGAACAGCAAATAGACGTGGCCGCGCAACGGAACATGATAGAGCACCAGCGCCAGAATTGTTATGATCAGCACGTCGAACATCGCAACAATGGCAAAGGGAATGGTCTTGCCCAGCATCAACTCCACCGGCCGCAGCGGCGTGACCATCAGCTGTTCGAGCGTTCCAATCTCCTTCTCGCGCACCAAGGCCAGCGAGGTCAGCGTCAGGGTGGTAATGGTGATGACCAGCACAATGATGCCGGGCACGTAGTAGGCGCTGCTGAGCATGTTGGGGTTGAACCAGACGCGGTGGCGGACGTCGAGACGGGGCAGGCGGGGAGCTACGGGCGCCCCGGCGCTTTGCGTGGCGGCGACCAGCTTCGCCGCCTTCTGCCGTTGCAGCCATTCGGCGCCGAAACGCGACAGAACCTGCTGCGCGTAGCCGGACACGATCGCCGCCGTGTTGGAATTGCTTCCGTCCACAAGCAATTGAACTTTGGCCGTGCGTCCCCGCAACAAATCGGCCGCGAAGCCGCGCTCGACGCGCACGACCAAATCCGCGTGCCCGCGATCCAGCAAGTCCGCGGTTTCGGCTTCGCCGTCCGGTTCGTAGTAGATGGTAAAATGGGTGGAGCCCTCATAGGCCGCGCGCAACGCCCGCGAGGCTTCCGTGTGGTCGAGGTCCACCCACGCCGTGCGGACGTTTTCCACGTCGAGATTTACCGCCATGCCGAAGATGATCAACTGAATGATCGGCGGCATGATCAGCACGGCGCGAGATTTTGGATCGCGCAGCACCTGCCGGAATTCCTTCCGGATCATTTCGAGAATGCGTTCGAGCATTTTGTGCAGCCCTAAACCATCTGATTGGTCTGACCCGTTTGACTGGTCCGACTGGTCCTTCTCAGGCCAGTTTCCCTTTCACCTTTCCCACAGCGGCGCGAAACATCAGCGTCGCAAACACCACCAGCATCAACCCTTCCACCCAGAGCATATGGATGCCCAGTCCTTTGAGGAAAATGCCTTTGAGCAAGGCAATAAAGTATCGCGCCGGCACCAGATATGTTACCAGCTGAATGACCAGCGGCATGTTTGAGATGGCATAAATAAAGCCGGACAGCAGAAAAGCAGGCAGGAAGGAAATCAGGATTCCCAGCTGAAAGGCGATCGCTTGCGAGCGCGTGGCGGCCGAGACAAAAAGTCCCACGGCAAGACATCCGACCATGAAGATCATTGCGCTGACAAACAGCACCAGCGGATTGCCCCGCAGCGGAACGCCGAATATCAGGGTTCCAACCGCAACCGATACGGCCATGTCGATCATGCCGATGACAAAATACGGTGCGATCTTTCCCAGCACCAGTTCCAGCGGCCGCACCGGCGTCGAAAGCAACTGTTCCATGGTGCCGCTTTCGTATTCGCGGGCAATGGTCAGCGACGTGAGCAGGGCGCCAATGATCATCATGATCAGCGCGATCAATCCGGGCACGATATAGTTGCGCGCGCGCAATTCGGGATTATACCACACGCGCAGTTCCCCCTGCACGGGCAACGGAACCGACAACATTCCCTGCCGGTCCAGTGCGCTTTCGCGCAACCCGGCATCGTAGCTTTGCAGCAGCGCGATGGCATACCCCAGCGCAATGCCCGCGGTATTCGAGTCGCTGCCGTCGAGCAGCACCTGCACCCCGCTGTCTGCGCCGGCCAGAATCCGCCGGCCGTAGC
>JAOAGV010000190.1 GCA_026415575.1 Candidatus Sumerlaeia bacterium | reverse complement strand
CACGCTTGCGGCCAGTTGCGAATTCTGAGCGGCATCGTAGCGTCCGCAGACCAGATTCCACTCTTGGTCTTCGTGAATCATGCTTTTCAGAAATGCAAACGGAACATAGTCGGGATGAGCGGACAAGGCCTCGTCCATGCGCTTTAGAAGCAGGTCGTAGTCGCTGCGAACGGGATCGCCTTTGGCGAACAATTCGCGCAGCTGGAGATAGGTCCGGCGGCAGCCGGGGAACTGACGTTCAAGGTCGCGCGCATCGCCTGCGGCTGGGCCGCCGATGCCGACCGACGGATTGCGCAGGGTATAGCCGAGCGCAAATCCAAGACCGAAAGCGACAGCGATAGCGATCTGGTAGGTTTTCTTGAGCGTGGGGCGGTCCATGTTGTTTGTCGCGCGTGGATTTTATCCGCAGATGTCCCAGATTTCACAGATTGGTAAAGCGGCGCAAATCGCCACTGCATCTAAAAATTGAACCAATAGAAGACGGTCGGAGAAGGCATGCAGGTCCCACTTTAACCAAATGATGGGTGATCGAAAAACCCCCCGTTGACGGGGGATTTACATATACTCCATGCGCCGCTTCAAAGAATTTTCAGACAAGTTTTCAATGACTGCACGAAGTGCCAACCTCACCTTTTCAGGTTCTGCTTTTCTCATCTGTGCAATCTGCGGAATCTGCGGTTTGTCCCCCTCATCGTGTCTCCGGCAACGAGGCCACAAGCGCCGATGCATAGGAATGCTTCGGTTCGAATTGCAAAGCGGTTTCCCATTGCATCCGCGCGCGAGAGAAATCGCCCCGACAATAATGCGCCATGCCCAGCGCAACATAGCCGTTGACAAAGCGGCGGTCGGCCTCGACCGCATGCGCAAAACACTCCGCCGCCCGCTCGAATTCCGCGCGTTTCATCCAGACAAGCCCCAGACCATAGTAGGCCGCCGCATTATTGGCATCCTGCTCGACGGCGCGCTCGTAACAGTGCTGGGCTTCGTCATAGCGCGCACGCGCATAGAACTTGTCGCCCTGTTCCAGATGGGCCAGAGAATAGCCCGCGCGGTCGGCCAATGCCTGACGCATTTCCTGCTCCGGATTGCACTCGCACGCCGTCTGCGTAATCGCATGGTTGTGCGACGGCGCAGACATGGCCGCCTGCGGGTCCACATGGTAACGCACCCACCGGCGCTCCGGCGAGCGGTTGAGCCACACCGCTCCTGCGACCATAGCCGCCGCAATGCCTGTGTATAAAAGCAGTCGCGCAATCATGGAACTCGAACCTCCTGACCCCGCGTCAAGACCCGATAGCGGGCAATTTCCAAAAGCCGCGCGGCCCCGTCCGGCGAATATATCGTGAGACGGTGCGGCGTCGTGTCGTTCTCGCCGGCGCGCAGATAGTCGGCACCGCCCGCGCGCGCGACATACTCGGTGAGAATCAGCCGCGCGATGCCCGATGTGTCGGCGGCGGCCTCGACGGTTTCGGCCAGCGCGCAGCCTTTTTCGCTCTGCGCTACCACGCGGCAGCCGGCCGACGGCGCCCGAACGGTCAGCGTCCATTGTCGCCGGACCGAGCCGCCTTCGCCGGCAAACCGAATGGAGTCGAAGTCGCAGTCGCGTGCCACCACTTCCGTCCGCCCGCGAACATGCAGATCGGCCCCGCCGCCCCGAATCGTGCACCCGTCCAACACCAGCGGGCGGTCGCACGGCCCGATTTCCATTCCGTAGATTTGGTGGTCGAGCGAACGAAGCGCCGCGATTTGCGCCGACGCCACATTGCCCACGACCACGCCCGTGTGATTGCTGGTGGCAATCAGCGAATCCGCAATCTCCAGATTTCCGCCGTGCGCGCGGACGACAAAATTGCCTGCAATCTGGCTGCGTCGAATAACCAACGAACCCGCCGCCAACTCGAGCGGATTGCCTTCCGCCTTGCAGGCGTCATTGCCCTGTTCAGTGCGCAAAGCGCCAATGCGGGCATTTTCCAAAAGCAGGGTGGGATTGCCCTCGCCGGACTTGGGATTCTGAATGACAATGCGCGCCTGCCCGCACCGGCCAATGTCGAATTCCAGACTGTTGACGTATCGAAACATCTCGCCGCCCGTGCGCGGCCCGCCAATGCGCAACTCGCCTTCAATCCGGAAGGACTTGGCCGCTGTGGCCGCCCCCATTTCTTCATCGAACGAAAGCACCGCGGGGTCGTTGACTTCCCGCGCAACCGACTCCAGTGTGTTCGCCCGCCCGGTCACCACAATCCAATCGCCCTCGACGCGCGCCCCGCCAACCGCCCGCGAACAACAGGCCAAAACCACCAGCGCGCAAACCACACTCCGCACACCCCAATGCGAAATCCGAAATCCGAAATCCGCATTCCAAAATCCAAAATCCAAAACCCAAAATCGAAAAGGAAAAATTCTCATGCGTTTTTTCCCATCCTCACAAAGACCAGCGCCAAGACCAGCGTTCCGATCATGCTCGCGGCGATTCGCCCGACCATCGCGCGGCCATACGCCGGATCGCCGCTCCGGCCCATCCAGCCGCCCGCGCGGTCCAGCCGATACGCATGAACCCTGCCATCGTAGAACGGCTGAATCAACAAATCTACATCACCCAAGCGAGCCGCCGCCGGCGACTCCCAGATTGTGTCGCCCAAGCCGCGATAAGTCCAGAGAAACGGGCCGGGCGAAATCTGCCACAGGCCACGCCCCGTCCTTCCATCTATCGCGTGCAGCATGTCGTCGTCCGACGGCACATAGACCTCGAATCCGTTCGGACACGGAACAATCGCCGCCGAGGCCGACACATTCCCGCGCGTCGTATAGTGCCAGCGCGCCCGACCGGTTCGCGCCTCGCGGCAATAGACCCGACCGTCGTATGCGCCGAAAACAACGCATGCGCCGCCGTCCGGCGTCCGAACCACCGCCGGCGTGGCGTCCACCCAATGGCCCACCTTGCACGACCAGAGCCGGTCGCCGGTTTCTGCATCGAACGCGCGCACGTCGCCGAATTTCGACCCGACAAAAACGATGGACCGGGTTGAACCGGTCGTGGTTTGTCCCTCGACGCCGGCGCCCAGAAACGCCGGCGCTGCATCAATGGGGAACTTCGAGGTTTTCCGCCACAGCTCGCCGCCGCCGCGGCTGTCGAGACAATACAGGTTGCCGTCGCGGCAGCCGACATAAATGCGCACGTGGCCGTTGACGGTTCCCAGCACCGGATGCGTCGGATGGCTTTCGGCAAACTGCCGCCGCCAGAGCAAGCGGCCCGTTCCGTTCTCCGGCGTCAAGGCCAGAATCTCGGCTTTCTCCGTAACCTGCCGCGGCGCCGTGTCGTATATCCACGCCACCACGCCAATGAGCGTCTGTCCGTGGTCCTCCCACACCAGTGGCGAACCGAGAAAAGCGCGGCCGAGCGACTGCCGCCATTCATAGATTTCGTAGGCCCACAGTTTGACCCCGCGCGCGGCATCGAGGCAGTAGAGCGTGCGGTCCGACGAGGCCGCTAGGACACAATCGCGGTCGCCCAGTCGCGCCACCGCCGGAGTCGAAAACACGCCGCTGCCCGTCGGATAGCGCCACAGTTCCTTCCCCGTGGCCGCATCAATCGCATACACGTTGTGGTCGTAGCTGCCCACGAAGCAGACGACTCGGTCGCCGACTTGCGCGACCGCCGGCGAACTCCAGACGCTCGCCCCCGGCGCGTAGTTCCACGTTACGTCCGAGCCGCGAAATGTCCACGAGGTCGGTATCTCGACGTTTGACGGCAGGCTGAATTCCCGAAACGCCCTTGCCTCGGCATCGCCACGAAAACCGTTCCACTGAACCGTCGCCGCATGTGTTTCCATCCCATGAAGCAGACAGAAACCCAGCAGGAGCGAAATGCGGGCGAGCGGGGAGGAAGAAGGCTTTTTCGGCGGCACGCGGCCTGCTCCTTGCTCCTGCCCAAACGGCCGGGCGACCAACTCCAGCGACTTCTCCGGACAGTGGTCCACGCATTTCATGCATGCGATGCAACTGGAAACATCTATGCGACCGCAATGCACCGCTTCCATATCGCATACACCGTTGCAAATGCCGCAGTTCGTACATCCGGGCTTGCGCTCGATCTGAAACGCTGCATGGTGCGCGGCCCAGCCGCAGACCAACCCGAACGGGCAGAGATAGCGGCACCAGGCGCGCGCAACGAAAAAGCCCGCACCG
>JAOAGV010000189.1 GCA_026415575.1 Candidatus Sumerlaeia bacterium | reverse complement strand
CTTGAGGGGCGGAGGAAAAGTGGACGCTGTGGACGGCATAGAGCGGATGGCCGGCGTGGACCATGGGAATGCGGTGCGGTTCTTCTTGCATCCTGCCTAGCCCGCAAGGGCCTTGGCAACGGCGTTCTTCATTTTTTCCAAACCGGTCTTTGCGACCTCAAGCGGTTCATTTTTCCAGTAGTTGGGATTGAACAATTCAAGCGAGAGAACATGGCCGCCGCCACTGTCGGCCAGATCGCGCAGGATTTGCGACAATGGCGCGATGCCGTCGCCCGGATAGACGCGGTCGCTGTCGCGGGCCTGCTCGCGCGGCGGCGTGGCCGGATAGTCGTTCATGTGAAAGACCGGGATCATGGCCGGCTTGAACTGCTTGAGCTCGGCAAAATCCCCGCCGCTCTTGTAGATGTGGAACACATCCGGTAACAAACACGCCTTGGGATGGCCGCTCTCGACAACGACCGTGCGGCCGTCGCTGAGCCGGCTGAGGTTTTTCGCCGCGCCCCACAATTCGAGAATGGCCACAATGCCGGCGGCGTCGCCGAGTTCACAGACCGCGCGATAGCGTTCGGCCAGCGTGCGCAGCGCAATGGGCGGCGCGTTGTTAATGCCCGACGGCGGAGCGGCAATCCGTTTGGCGCCAAGGGCGACAGCCGTTTCCATGTCGCGTTTCAGTTGTTCGAGCGCAGCCGCGCGTTTGGCATCGTCGTCCACGCCCCACGCGGGAAAACCGATGACGTTTTCGACAGTCAGACCGCTGTCGGCGATTTTCTTGCGAAGGTCGCTGAGAGAGCCGCCGCCCTTGACAAAGTTGTTGATGCCGTCCACCCAAGGCTCGATGGCATCATAGCCCGCCTTGGCAGCGATCTCGATTTCCTTCTCGATGCCGAGTTTGAGGCCGCGAACCGTGCCGGTGTTCAAGCAAAACCGGAAGGGGGCGGTTTTGCGCGCAGCGTCCGCAGACGGAACCGACGGCGCAGCTGCGGCCGGCTGACGCACTCCGGCGAGCGTGCTTGCGGCGATGCCTGCCGCCAGCCATTGCCGCCTTGAGAGAGAAGGATGGCTCTTCTTCATTTTGTCTCCCTGCCAAAGTAATGTTGCAAACCGATTGCCTCGAAGCGAGATTAAAGAATTTGGCACCTTGCCGCGTCAAGTGCTGTATTACCATCTTGACGGAAAAAGCCGCGACAATTTCGCGGGTGCTGGCCACGTTACCGTTCTGCGGGATGGTTTTTCCAGCCGGCGCCGACAAAGCGCGCGACAAACTCGGTTGCCGGATGCGTGAAAATCTCCTCGGGCGGGCCGACCTGCTCAAGCCGCCCTCCCCGCAGCACCGCAATACAATCCGCCAGCGCCCGCGCCTCGACATGGTCATGGGTGATGTGAACGGTCGTTGTTCCCAGTTCGTGGTGAATCTGCGCCAGTTCATCGCGCAAACGGTCTTGCGTCACGGGATCGAGACCGCGCAAGGGCTCGTCGAGAAGCAGGACGCGCGGCCCGCGTGCCAGCGCTCGCGCCAGCATGGCCCGCTGCGCCTCGCCGCCGCTGAGGTCGCCGGGCAGCCGGCCCAAAAGCGGGCGCAACTCGAGCAGTTCGACCAAGCGCTCGGCGCGCCGGTCAAAGTCCTCGAACGCATTGGAACGGGCATCTGACTTGCAATAGCGTCGCGAAAAGCGAATGTTTTGCGCGAGGGTCAGATGAGGAAACAGCGTATTGGTTTGCGAGACCCAGCCCAGTGAGCGGCGTTCCGGCGGCAGATCAGTCACATCGGTTTCGCCGAAGTAAATGCGTCCTTCATCCGGCCGGACGATGCCGCAGAGACACAAAAGGAGCACGCTCTTGCCCGCCCCGCTTGGACCCAGCACGACAAAATATCCGCCGTCTGCGATCTCCAGTTTCTCAATCTCGAGCGAAAAGCCCGGCCAAGATTTTCGCACCTGTTCGATTCGGATCATTCGCTCTTCCGCAGAAAAGGCTTTGCCGCCACCGACCGTCCCAGCTGCAGCGCCAGAAAAATGAACAAGCACGTCAACACCAGCAGCACCGCGATGGGGCGCGCTTGTGCCAAGCCCATCTGGCTCGTTCGCGTGGCGATCAGAATCGGTGCGGTCATCGGATAGTAGGCAAACAATTCGACCGAGCCGACTTCGCTGACCGCCCGCGCCCACGACAAAATGGCCCCGATCGCAATCGCCCGCGCTCCCAACGGCAGGGCCACACGCACAAACGCCCCCGCCGCCGATGCCCCCAGCGTCCGCGCCGTCGTCTCATAGCCCGTGCCCATGGCGTCGAATGCCTGATACACGGTCTTGATCAGAAACGGCGCGCTGACAAACACCTGCACGGCCACAATCCCCCAAAAGGTTCCCGACAGCCGCAGCGCCTCGCCCCAGACCGCCTTGTCGCCGAATAGCAGCAGATAGGCCACGCCCACCGCCGAATGGGGAATGAGAATCGGAACGTCAATGAGGGTTTCGACCAGAGGCTTGCCGCGAAATTGCGAGCGGGCCAGCGCCCAGGCAAATGGCACGCCGAAAATCACCGTCACCGCCGCCGCTGCTGTCGCACTCAGCAGGCTGACTCCGATCGCCTGCCGCACCTCCGGGCGCCGAAACACATCGAGCAAGGTCTGCGGCGTGTCGGTGGTTGCCAAACAAAACACTGGAAATAGAAACAATCCAAACGCCAAGGCGCCGAACGCCAGAAGCGCCGTGACAAACCAGTCGCGCCGTGTCCGCCACACCTCGTGCAGCATGACGGCAATGGCCGCCAGCGCGGCAAACATTTGCAAGGCAAAGGCCTGCCCAATCAGCGACGAGGCTATGAACAACGCCAGCAGGATGAGTCCGAGCGGCAGGCGAAACAGCGTAATATAAGGAACTGCATAGAGAAAAAAACGAGGCTGCCATTGCCGGTTATACACAAAGCAGAGCCAGATTAGCGCCACATAGCCGGCGAGATAGCCCAGTGTGTATAGGCCGACGGTGCGGCCGGCTTCGCGCCGCCACTGTATCAGCAGCAGCCCGTAAAAAACGAAGTATAAGTTCACCACGCAAAACGCCGCGTTCACAAACGGCTCGACCCAGCGCGAGACCAACAGAACATGGGCCAAAACTATCAAGCCCGCCCATGCCGCAATGTCAATTCGCCGAATTGTCATGCCACTCGCTCACGTGCGCCCTCAGCGAAGGCGGCATGGCCTCAATGCCGCGTCCGATAGCCGGCCGGAGGATTGTGAATCCAAGGTCTTCGAGCACCGCGCGCCCCTCGTTGCTCAGGATCAATTCGACAAACCGCGCCGCCGCCTCCGGATTTGGCGCAGACCGCGGAATCGTCAGACCGTAGAGGATGGGACCTCCGCGCACTGTAATCCTTTCCGACTCGGTGCCGCGCGTGGACTTGCGAATCGTCACACTGGCGCGGGCGTACCTTTTTGCATGAGCCGGGTCGGACAGATTAATCTCCGGCGGCAGCCGCAAATACTTCACATTGTGCTGGTGCGCCATGTTCCGAAACAAAAACACGTAGTCCGCCTGCATGCCCAAGAGCGGGATCAGCTTGGAGACGTCCGGACGGATCAAGGGGGGCGGGATTTGATCGCGAAGCCGCACGAACATGCTGCGCGCGGTGTCGGTTGTGGCCACACCGGCCTCGATGTCGGACAACATGCCAACCAGAAGAGTCTGATAGCCGATTGGCGCGAGGTTCTCGTCGCACCGGCCCACCCGCACGTCCGGCCGCAAAAGGATGTCGCGCCATGTGTCCGCGGTCAACTCGCCTGCATAGCGGCTTTGTTCCGAGTGGGCAACGACAACCTCATTGCCGGCAAAAAGAATCTGCCACTGGGCGTGGTCGGGAACCAGCAGCCAGTCAATAATTTGATAATCGGCGACAAGCAGGAGGTCGGCGGCGCGGCCCAGCTCGCTGATCTTGCGGGCGGCGTCTTGGCTGCCGCTGGCCTCGCTACGCACGGCAATCCCTTCGCGTTGGCGAAACAACGCACTCCAGCGCTCGACAGCGCTTTCGAGACTGCCGGCATAAAAGACGGCGAGAGGGCTTGGGCGCGTCTGCTCCCTGCTTTTCCCGCAATGAACCCATCCCGCGACCGCGCACCAAAAAAGGACAACTCTGGCCACCCGCACCGGCAAACAACCAAACCCTTCCGCTTTTATGTCGGAGCGATGCTATGGAACGAATTGCACGCCCGCCTGCGGAGAATGCATGGCAAAGCACGC
>JAOAGV010000188.1 GCA_026415575.1 Candidatus Sumerlaeia bacterium | reverse complement strand
GATCGGAGGCAGGGGCCCACAAGGGTCGGTCGAAGACGGTTTATCTTACGCCCGAAGGAGAACTTTTCAACCAAGCGGTCGCGCAACGTTTTGCACAGCTGGAACATCTGATCTTGGTTTGCGGGCATTATGAAGGAATAGACGAGCGTGTGCGGCAGCTGGCGATAGACGAGGAGGTCTCCATCGGCGACTACATTTTGACCGGCGGGGAACTGCCCGCGATGGTCGTCACAGACGCCGTGGTGCGTCTTCTTCCCGGCGTGTTGGGTAATCCCGATTCTGCCCGGCAGGAGTCGTTCATGGATCACATCCTCGATTATCCGGTCTATACGCGTCCGGAGGAATATCGGGGGGTGCGGGTGCCGGAAGTCTTGTTGTCGGGCCATCACGCGCAGATTCAGCGATGGCGGCGGAAAATGGCGTTGAAGCGGACGGCGGAACGCCGGCCGGATTTGCTCGCGCGCGTCGCGCTGACGCCGGAAGACATCCTGTTGCTGGATGAAATTGAGAAGGAAAAACCGGCAGGTTGACAGCCTGCCCCATGTTCATTATGTCACTTTATCTGGCTTTGGTTCATTATCCGGTCAGCAACAAAAACGGCGAGGTGGTGGCAACTTCGATCACCAACCTCGACATCCACGATTTGGCGCGGTCGGCGAAGACGTTCGGCGCAGAGGGGGTGTTTTTCGTCACGCCGGTTCCGAGCCAGCAATGGTTTGCGCGTCGGATTATTGCGCATTGGTCAAAGGGCGTCGGGGCTGTGTATAATCCAACACGGAAAGTGGCGCTCGAACTGGTCCGGCTGGTCAACGATTTGGAGGCCGTGTGCGAGGCGTTGCGCACGGAAACCGGCCGCGAGCCGCGCTTTGTCGCCACAACGGCCAAACAGCGGCCGGAGGCGATCAGTTACCCGGCCTTTCGCAAGATACTCGACGAGGATGCGGCAACTCCCTATTGTCTTGTGTTCGGAACCGGTTGGGGTTTGCATGCGGATTTGTTTCCCCAGATGGATTTCGTCCTTGAACCCGTCAGAGGGCCGGGCGATTATAACCATCTGTCTGTGCGTGCGGCCGTGGCGGCCATTTTAGATCGCTTGCGAGGACGCACCAGCGCATAACACGCCAAATCCCTAATGAAAGATAGACCCATTCGAGGGGCAAAGATGGAGGAGAGCAGTGGGAACCAAAGTGTTGCGAGAGTATGAGGTAAAACAGTTGCGGCGCGATCTGCCGGATTTCCGCCCGGGCGACACCGTGCGGGTGTCGGTGAAAATTGTCGAGGGCGACAAGGAGCGAATCCAGGACTTCGAGGGAACGTGCATCCGGAAACGCGGCAGCGGTCTGAGCCAGACGTTCACGGTGCGGCGCGTTTCCTATGGCGTGGGCATGGAGCGCACCTTTCCGCTCCACTCGCCGGTCATCGAGAAGATAACAGTGGTGCGCCGGGGCAAGGTGCGCCGTGCGCGACTTTACTATCTCCGCGAGCTGCGCGGCAAGAAAGCGCGCATTACCGAAGACCGCGAAGCAGCCTATGGCAAAAGCGAATCTGCGGCGCCGGCCGACGCCACAGCTGCGACGCCAGCCGAAACTGTGACCGCTGCAGCCGACGCAGCCTCCGAATAGTGCACCGGATGACAGTCGGCGTCCGCATCATTCCCTTGGGCAGCCGAAATACTCTGGAAAGGGAACTGACATGAAATTAGGCCACTCAACGCAGCCATACCAAATTGCAAGGTTCATTTTGCTGGTCGTTTTCCTTTTCGGCGCCGTTGTGTTTCACACAGCCGCGTGTGCGCGCGCGAAAACCGTCCCGGCCTCCGGCGTCGAAAAACCGGCCAAATCGGAACGAACCTTGGACGCAAAAGCCTTGATCAAGGAACGCTGCGTGCAGTGCCACGGGACATTTCGGATCACAGCCGCGCGGTTTCTCCCCATTCCTGCCGCGCCTCTGGTAGACCGAATGATCAAACATGGGGCGAAATTGAACGATCAGGAGCGCGCGGCGGTAATCGAATACCTCGCCTGGTAGGCGCGCGGTCTTCTCCATGGCCAACCCGCGTGTAACCCTTGTCGGTCCGGTTCATCCCCACCGGGGCGGCATTGCGCATTACACGGCATGTTTGGCGGAGGCGGTACAGAAATCCGGCTGTGCCGTGCAAGTCGTCTCTTTCGTGCGGTTGTATCCACGTTTTCTTTTCCCCGGACAGAGCGAGTTTGATGTCAGCCGCGAGGCGGCCGCTTTTCCGTCGGAGCGAGTGCTGGCGCCGCTGAACCCTTTGCGGTGGATGAGTGCGCTTCAGGCAATCAAGCGCTTCCATCCGGATCTTGTGGTGATCGCGTGGTGGCATTCGTGGTTTCTGCCGGTGACCGCTTTTCTGCTGGTGTGGCTGCGGTGGGTTCAGCGGCGGCGAACCGTTCTGCTCTGCCACAACGTCGGCAGCCATGACCGCAAACTGGTGGACGGGCTGGCCTGGCGAATTCTTTGCCGGCTGCCCGAAGTCCATCTCGTGCACGCGTCGGGAGACCCCGCGCGGATTCGTGCGCGAAATCGCCGCGCCCGCATTGTCTGCCTTCCCCATCCGACGTACAATCTGTTCAGCCGGTCGGCGATCTCGCGCGACGCCGCACGGGAACGTCTCGGTCTGGCGCCCACTGCGCGCGTGTGCCTCATGTTCGGGCTGGTGCGCCGCTATAAAGGCGTGGACATCGCCATCGAGGCCATGGCGCGGTTGCGCGACCAACCTGATCTCCGTCTCATTGTAGCCGGAGAGTTCTACGAACCGCGCGAACCCTATCAGCAACAGATCGAGTGTCTGGGTCTTGCAGGAAAAGTCCTGCTGCACGACCGGTATATTCCCAACGAGGAAGTGGCGACCTATTTTCGAGCCGCCGATGTGATGCTCGCTCCTTACCGCGAGGCCAGCCACAGCGGTGCGGTTCAAACGGCACGGGGTTTCCATTTGCCCATTATTGCAACCCGCGTCGGGGGAATGCCGGATTTGGTTCAGGACGGCGAGACAGGCTTACTGGTTCCCCCGGAATCGCCCGAGGCGCTGGCGGCGGCAATCGTACGCTATTTTCAAGAAAACCTCGGCGAGCGCTTTCGGGCCAATTTGGCGGCCCAGTCCGCCCGCTACTCTTGGTCGAGTCTGGCTGAAACCCTTCGCGCTTTGGCAACGCCATGAACCATGCACCGCAAAACGCCGGCCCACGCTTTGTGCTCACCGGCACCTTCCATGCTCTCAATCGGGGCGACAGCGCAATGCAGCTGGCCGCGGCCGCGGCGTTGCGCAAACGCGTTGCTGGTGCGCGCGTGGCCATCCATGCCCCAAACGCCGATGATGATCGTGCGCTCTATGAAGGATTCGAGGTGGTCGGCTGTTCGCGGCGGCGGCCGCTTGCTGCGCTCAAGGCGATTGTCCGTGCAGCACTCTGGCGGCTGACCGCAGGCCGCTGGCCGTTGTCTGCAGAGCTGGCCAGCTATCGCGACGCAGACGTTGTGGTGGACTTGTCCGGCGACGGCTTTACGCCGACCTTTGGCTGGAAGTGTCCGGTCTCCCATTCGATTCCGCTCTTGCTGGCCCGCCTGATGAACCGTCCGTTTTGTCTTTTGGGACAGACTATTGGGCCTTTTGGCGGTCTGTTGCGCACATGGCTGCGATGGGTTTTCCGCCGTGCGGCTTTTCTTACGGTGCGGGATGCCGAATCGCTTGACCATCTCCGCGGATGGTATTTGCCCTGCCCGGTCGAGCTGACCGCTGATGTCGCGTTTCTTCTCGAACCGGACTCCACGCGCACCGCGGGGCAGATTCTCTCCTCTCTCGCAGGGTATGACCGTACCAAGCCGCTTCTCGGAGTTACACCCTCGAATCTGCATAATGTTGTCGGAGCGGGCGATGCCGAAGGCGTCCTGCGCGCGCTGGCGGAAGGATGCGCGACGGCAGCGAGCCGGCTGGGCGTGCAATTGCTCCTCGTGCCGCATGTCTTCGGGCCGGGCACCGTCTATGACGACCGGCGGGCGGCCGAAACGGTTGCCGCGCAACTGCCCGCATCGGTTGGCCGTCTGCAAATTCGCGAGCCGCTAAAGCCGCAGGAACTGCGAACGTTGATCGGCGGCTGCGACATGTTCGTGGGAATGCGCATGCACGCTGTGATCAGCGCTCTGGCCGGTTGCATTCCGACGCTCGGCTTGTCCTACAGTCCCAAACTCCGAGCGCTTATGCACCGGTTTGGATTGGGCGATTATGTGCTGGATGCTGCGCGGTTGGAGCCGGACTTATTGTCGGAGAAAATTGTGGGGCTTTGGGAAAATCGGGCGGCAGTGCAAGCCAAAATTGCCGCGGCATTGGAAGGCGGGATTCTGCCGGCCGCAGAAAGAAACATGGCCTTGCTTCTGTCTCTTATACACATCTG
>JAOAGV010000187.1 GCA_026415575.1 Candidatus Sumerlaeia bacterium | reverse complement strand
TGTACGGGCCTGGCCGGGCCGCTTCAGAGGCTTCTTAAATGACCACGATGCCATCGGCCTTGCGCAGGGCCATTTCGACGGAATCGGTCAGGCGGCTTCGAATGGCCGGCCCGACCACGAGGCGGTCCACCACAATTTCGATGGTATGCTTCAGTTTTTTGTTTAGCGCGGGCGGCGCTTCGAGTTCGACCATGCGGCCGTCCACGCGCGCGCGCACAAAGCCGTCGCGGACGGCTTGATCGAAAACCTGCTTGTGTTCGCCTTTGCGGCCGCGAACGACCGGCGCGAGAACCAGAATCCGCGTTCCTTCGGGCCACGTTTCGATCTGGTCCACGATCTGCTGGACGGTCTGGCGGGAGATGGGTTTCCCGCATTGCGGGCAATGCGGCTGGCCCAAATTTGCATAAAGCACGCGCAGATAGTCATAAATCTCGGTCACCGTACCGACGGTCGAGCGCGGATTGCGGCTGACCGATTTCTGCTCGATCGAGATGGCAGGCGAAAGGCCGGTGATTTGCTCGACGTGCGGTTTCGGCAACTGGTCGGGGAACTGCCGCGCATACGATGACAGGCTCTCGACATAGCGACGCTGTCCCTCGGCGTAAATCGTGTCGAAGGCCAGAGACGATTTGCCCGAGCCGCTGATGCCCGTGATGACCGTCAGAGCGTTGCGCGGAATCTCGACGTTGATGCTCTTGAGATTGTGCTCGGCGGCGCCGATAACCGTGATGAAGCGCTGAGTTTCCGAGGGCATTCTGTGGCGTTCTCCTGCGCTCATTTCATCGAGAGGTTACTGCGCCCGCGGGGAAAGACAAATGAGTTTTTTGGGTTCGCCCTACCGCGCTATTTCATCAATAGCAGGCTCAACGCCATAACGACCATGCCGGAGATTAGGCCCAGCAAACTGTCGTGGCCTTTGCCGTAGGCCCGGCTGGTGGGCAGAAGCTCGTCCAAACTGATATATACCATGACACCCGCCACGCCCCCGAACAAAACACCGGTAATCTGGGACGGAATGGCTCCGGTGGGACTTCCGGCCATCAACCAAAGCGCTGCATAGGCGATTATCGCGCCGACCGGTTCGGCCAGGCCGCTGAGAACGGACCATGCGAAGGCGCGCGCCCGATTCCCCGTCGCGTAAAAAATCGGCACCGACACGCTGATGCCCTCGGGAATGTTATGCAGCGCCACCGCTACGGCAATCGCCACGCCCACTGCGGGATCCTGTAGGGCGGCGAGAAAGGTTGCCAGGCCTTCGGGAAAATTGTGAATGGCAATGGCCATGGCGGTGAACAAGCCCATGCGAAGAAGACGCCGGTGGCGGTCGGTGTGCTCATGCGTGTCAACGGGCACACGCACGCGCGGCTCCTCGCCGGGGCGCTCGAAATCGGGCATTGGCGCCGACGGGTTGTGAAGCGGAGCGGTCTCCGCTTCGGAGTGCGTCTCGTGCGGATTTTCGGCAGCAGGTATCAGGTTGTCCACCAGACCAATCAGCAGGATGCCGCCAAAGAAGGATGCCGCATTGACCCAGTGGCCCCAATAATCGCCATAGGTGGCAATTAGGGCGCCGGCGCCTTTGTAAAAGATTTCCACAAAGGACACATAAAGCATGACGCCTGCAGAAAATCCGGTAGCCACTGACAAGAAGCGATAATTGGTCCGGTTGGCCGTGAACGCAATAGCACTGCCAATGGCCGTGGCCATGCCCGCAAACACCGTCAGGCCAAGCGCTATCCAGACATCCTCCATTCGTATGACCTTTCCCGTTCTTTCTGCAACTGTCTCTAGTCATTGCTTCGGCAGGTTTTCCGTTTCGACCACAGACACGCAATTAAACGAATCCGACCGGGCGGAGTCAAAGAAAAGTTGCGCGATTGAAGATGCATGCGGGCAAAAAACCGGCAAAAAAAATGATTTTCGATGACGATTTTGCTTGCAATTCCACGAACAATAAAGCATCAATCTAATCGCAATCCGAGCAAAGGGCCGATTCTATGCTGATTTTGACGCGCAAGGCTGGGGAAAGCATCACCATCGGTGATAACATTCGGGTTATCATCTTGGAGATGAAGGGCAACCAAGTGCGCATGGGGATTGAGGCTCCCCGGTCCATTCCCGTGTATCGCGAAGAGCTCTATCGGATGATTCATGCGCGCGAGGCTGCGGCCCGAGTCGGATGTGATTCTCCGGGCTCAGCTGTTGTCCCCCTATAATTCTGCCATAAGCGACCCCGCCGTACCTCGCCGGCAAGCCCAGTTCCACTTTCGGCGCGAAATGAGTTGTTTTTTCCTCAACCGCTCGCCCATAATTCTCTTCGCTCACTTGAATGAGCGACCCGATTTTATTTCCGGAAAGTTTTATGGCGCGAAATCCGCTCACCCAATTGCTAATCAAGCCCGCCGGGGCCGACTGCAATCTTCGCTGTCAGTATTGCTTCTATCTGGAAAAAAATGCCCTTTATCCCCAGCGGCGCGTCCACCGCATGTCCGACGAGGTGCTGTGCGAAATGGTCCGGCAGATGATGACCACCGGACAACCGCAGCTGGGATTTAGCTGGCAGGGCGGCGAGCCCACATTGATGGGGTTGGACTATTTCAAGGCCGCCGTCCGCTATCAGCAACAATTCGGACGGTCCGGCCAGACCGTCGCCAATTCGCTCCAGACCAATGGCATTCTGATCAACGACGAGTGGTGCGAGTTCCTGGCCGAATACAAGTTTCTCATCGGTCTCAGTCTCGACGGCCCGCCGCACATTCACAATTACTACCGGCGTACCAACAACGGCAAGCCGTCCCATGACTTTGCCCTGCGCGCCGCCGACCTCATGCGCCGCCACGGCGTCGAGTTCAACATCCTCGCTGTGGTCAACGAATACAGCGCCCGGTTCCCCAAGGAGATCTATCATTACTTCCGCGAAAACGACATGTTGTACCTTCAGTTCATTCCGTGCGTCGAACGCGATCCGAAAACCGGCGCCCCGGCACCCTTCTCGGTCTTGCCCGAAGCCTATGGGGATTTTCTATGCGGTCTGTTTGATGAATGGGTGAAGGACTTCCAAAACGGCTGGCCGGTGGTCTCCGAGCGCACGTTCGACAGTCTCATGCACACCTATCTGGGCCGCCCCGCTCCGATGTGCATCTTCATGGAAACCTGCGGCGACTATGTCGTGGTCGAACACAGCGGCGATGTCTATTCCTGCGACTTCTACGTCGAGCCGGCGCAGTATCTCGGCAATCTACTCGAACGCGATTTGACCCTTCTGGCCGCCTCGCAAAAGCAGGTCGAATTCGGCGAGCGCAAGCGCGCCCTGCGGCCCCCCGAATGCGACCAGTGCAAATGGCTGCGCCATTGCTACGGCGGCTGCCTCAAGGATCGCTTCACAATTCCGGCCACGCAGGGGCGCGACTACTTCTGCAAGGCCTACAAGCAGTTCTTCGCCCACAGCGAGGCCGTCTATGTGGACCTGTGCCGCCGCTATATTGACGAAATCCAGCGCCAGCAGGAAGCGGAAATGCGGGCGCGGCAGGTTCTGGCCACCGGCCGTGGTTATAATCGTAATGACCCATGCCCGTGCGGCAGCGGCAAAAAGTTCAAGAAATGCTGCATGAAACACGCATAGGCACGCAACGGCCGTTCACGATTTCGCGCACCGTTTGTAGTGCAAACTTCAATCTGCCCTATTCCCCACATGCGGCTTGAACCATAGCCGGCCGTCTCATCTATCTCCCGCCCTGACCCCCAGATAATACCCCGGCACCGGCGACTGCTCGTAGCCCATCGAGCGATGGCACACGTCGGCGCGATAGACAGGGTCCTGCATCAGACAGACCCGCCGGTCGCGCGCCGGAATGGTCGTCGTGTATATGCGCAACTCGCCCGGCAGCACCGTGATCAGCTCTTCGCGCCAGTCGCCCACAATATCGGCGATGAAAATCACACGCCCCGCGATCCCGCCGGTCAAGGTTGCCCCTTTGTATTTCACAATAGACAACGAAATGCGGCCCCGCCCCGGCCCGCCGAAACCCGGTCCCGCCGTCCCGCGCCCCGCTGGCCCGCCGACAGCAAAGCCTTCCCGTCCAAATCTGCCGCCGAACCCCGCCCCCACAATCGTCTCGCGCAGCAAATCGCCGTCCCAAAAAATCCAATTCTCGCACGCCGGCACCGCATCGCCCGTCGCAAGCAGTTGCCCGCGGGCTGACAGCAAATACTTCTCGCTCGACCCGCCCTTGGGGTCTTCCGTCGCAAAGCATTCGAGCCCCAAACTGTCCGGCAGAATATCGGCCACCATGCCGTCGCCGACATGCCGCGTGGGCTTGCCCAAACTCCAGATCATCGCGCCCGTCCGCGCGTCCACCAGACAAACGCCCTTGCCGTCGTCGCGCCACGGTTCGATGGCGTAAAAAATCTCCATCCCCGGCCGCTCCGGATCCACGTCCGTCACATAGCAC
>JAOAGV010000186.1:4161-4471 GCA_026415575.1 Candidatus Sumerlaeia bacterium | reverse complement strand
GTCTCATTGTGGCCCACAATGTCAATCCACGCCAAGTGGACGACTCGTTTATCAAGGCGATTTCCACCAATGAAGACCTGCACACCGTGTTTCTGAACGACCGCGGCGTTTCGATCTCGATGAAGAAACGCTGACGGCAGGCCGTCTGCTTCCCATCGGTTTTGGACTGCGGCAGCCATGCTGCCGCTTTTTTTTTGTGCCAAACTCGAACCCGGAAAGCGTGGGTTTTTTCCCCGTCGCCGATGCTTTTTCTGACAACGGACATTTCCGGCAAAGCGGCAGCATGGCTGCTTGCACTCCAAAGATAACG
>JAOAGV010000186.1:0-4151 GCA_026415575.1 Candidatus Sumerlaeia bacterium | reverse complement strand
TGTCAGAGGGAAGTGGTTGGAAATTAGAAAAGATTTTCGCAAATTGGTTGGATGTCTAGATGCAAGGATATAAAGAGTTGCTTGATGAAGTATGCCCGACGGTGGTCCGCGGCTATTGCAGATGGCTCCGCGCTCTTGAAGAGCCGCAAACATATTATCGCCGAGTGCAAATAGTAGTTGCAGGCCGGAGAAGATTTCGGCTTCAATTCCTGTGCGGCAATTTTCCGCCGGTGCACAGATTTCCGCGGGGGCCATCATGAGCAAACAATTGGTTTCACGGTGCGGGTTTGTGCGCGACAACATTCTGCCCGCAGCGGGTTGGTCGCCCGCAGGTATTTTTCCGGCGGGCTCCGCTGCGACAACGCGATAAAATTCTTCTCGCAGGAGTACGATATGCAGCTTTCGCGACACAAGACGCCGGTAATTCATTGTGGAAAAATTCCAATCGCTTTCAATAACTGAAGATCTGGAGCCATGAAAGCTGTTTCCATCGTTCTTATGAGTATTTCGCTTGCCAGCTTGCCAACCCTGGGGGCCGAGACCGGTGTGGGCGTAGCGGTCAGCACGCCGGCGCAGGCGGTGAAAATCAATCCGCGCGTTTACGGTTTCAACTGCGCCGAGATGATTACCAAAGGGCTGCTGGATGAACCGGAATACGTCAAGGCCGTTGCCGAGTTGCAACTGAAGACGCTCCAATTTCCCGGCGGTTCGGCCAGCTACTGGCATCATCCGACAGGCAAAGGCGGGTTGAATGCGCGACCCGATGAGGTCAAAAAAAGTGCCAAAGGCGAACTGTCCCGTTGGATGCAGCAGACTTCCGGCCCTGACCGCTTCGGGCAATACTTGGAATTGTGCAAACGCTCGGGTGCTGAAGCGCTGTTCATTGCCAACATCATGCACGGCAATCCACAGGAAATGGATGTTTTTTTGCAACGGATTCGCGCCGCCGGTGTTGGAATTGCTGCCGTGGCATTGGGCCAAGAGATGCATCTGTCGCCGGGCAATGTGGGTTTGGGGTTGAATGAGTACTTGCGCCGCATCGAACCGCATATTGCATTGTTGCGGCAGAAATATCCGGGCGTGCCAATCGCGGCGCCGGCCACGCCTGTGGGCCGCGTTGAGGGCCGCCGTCTGGAACCATTGCACGAGTGGAATCGCGCCTTGGCCAAAGTGCCGGCATTGGATGGCTTCACGCAATACGGCTGGACGGAATTCGGCGGAATGGCGCGCTTTGCCACACGCACCGCCGCCGATGAGGGCTGGCCAAGGTATCGGGATTTCGTGCGCGATTTCCCCACGCGACAACTGCCCCTATATCAGCGCGATTTCGGAAAAGATAAAAAGTTTTTTATGACCCAATGGGGGACGCACGCCGACCAAAACACCCCGCTGCAGGGTGTGCATGTGGCGCACATGTATTTCTTTCTCGTCCGGTACAATGCGGCACACAACGACTATTTTGCCGCCGCCAACCTGTCTGTGCCTTTGGCCGCTGTGGCGGAACGGTCCGGCCGCCGTCACACTGGGATCACTTACGAGAGCAAAGTCACTCTATTTGCGGCCTATCTCTACAGCAAACCGTTCCGACATCTTTTTGACGGCAAAACCACGCTGCTTGACAGCCGCGTTTCCGGCGGCGGCGAGGTGCAAGCGTTGGCTGCGCGCGCGGCCGATGGCTCTGTGTTGGTGTATCTGATGAATCCCGGTCCGCGGCGTCCGCTGACTGCGGTTACGTTCAACGGCCGGCCCCTGCCAATGACCGCGAACATGCGCATTGAGTCTGCTTATGCCGCGCCTCCCGGACAGGCTGCGCCCGTTGCTGTGTTCAACGGCGAAAAAATGTTGCGCGAGGTCGTGCTCGAACCCTGGAGTCTCACCTGCCTGCAATTGACGCCCGTCATGCTGCAGGCCCCATCCGCTTTGGAGAGCTCTCCGACGCTCCCGCGGACGGACGCTTCTTCGCCAACCGTCGGAGCGCGCGGTAAAGCGGCTCGTGCGGGACGCAGTCGCGCTCCCTTCACACCCCCCTCAGGTCTCACCGAGAAGGAGTTCATATACAAAAAAACCCCGCAGGGCGAATTGAAACTGATTGTCACTTTCCCAACCGAGTGGAAACCGGGCGATCAGCGTCCCGGGGTTGTATTCTTCTCCGGAGGGGCATGGGCCAATAGTTTGATCAATCAATTCAAGGACCGGGCCGAGTATTTTGCCGGACGCGGCATGATCGCCGCCCGTGCCGACTATCGCGCCTTTCGGTCGCATGGCACCGGCCCCGACAAAGCGGTCGAGGATGCCCGCAGCGCCATGCGTTGGATGCGCGCTCACGCCGCCGAATTGGGGTTAGACCCCAACCGGTTGGCGGCGGGCGGCAGCTCGGCCGGAGGGCACTTGGCCGCCTGCACGGCTGTTGCCGTTGCGCCGGACGACCCCAACGATGACCTTCGCATCTCTTGTGCGCCCAACGCCCTGTTGATGGTCAACTGCGTGGCCGACTTCAAGGGCATGGACGAAAGCGAAAAGTTTCGCCAGCGCGTGCCCGGTGGCGCCGCCATGGCCGCCCGCCTCTCGCCCGCCCGCCATCTCAGCCCACAATGGCCGCCCACGCTTGTTCTCGACGGCGACCAAGACCGGTGGTTTGATCTGGCCAAAACCGTGGTGGATAAACTCGCAGCGCACGGCGTTCATGCAGAGCTGTGGATTGCCCCGGGCGAAGGGCATCCGTTCAGCAACTTCAGTCCTTGGCGCGAAGCTTCGATGGCCAAAATGGATGAATTTCTGGCCGCCATGGGCTGGCTCAAAGGCCCGCCGACAATCATTCCTCCGTCCAGTGTCTCATGGCAGCGGTACAAAGGTGTTGGCCAATGAATTGCTTCCTGTCAAATTTCCGGTGTTTTCTTTTACCCCATAAAACAACATTCGCGGCGTGGCGACTTTCCGCGAGAGGCTTTGCCGAAGGAGCATGCGGGCGCCAAGGCGGGGGATCGGAGGAGCAATCATGATCGAACGTTCGGTTTCACGTCCGGTGCGCCCGTCAAGGACAGGAGCAAGATTCTCAACTACAACGAGAACATGGAGTATCGCCGCCTCGGCAAGACCGACCTGATGATCTCGGCGGTCTGTTTGGGCGGCCACTGGAAACTGGTCAACCGAATCATCGGCGCCAAGGTCGGCGACGGCTGGCAGGGCGTCAATCTGGACCAGCCGGAGTTTGTCAAAAACCGCGACGAGGTGGTCAGCCGCTGCATCGAGCTTGGCATCAACTATGTGGATGCCTGCTCGGGCACCGAGATCATGGCCTACAGTCGTGCGCTGCGCGGCCGGCGCGAGAAAATGTATCTCGGTTTCTCGTGGTATGAATACGAAATGCGCTTCCACCCATGGCGCGATTCGTACGAAAAAATGATGGAAGGCTTCGACATAGGGATGAAGCAGGCGCAACTGGACTACGTGGACCTCTGGCGCATCAGTATGGAAGTGGACACGGGCAAGAACCAGACGGAAAAGGAAGTCGAGATCGCCATCAAGTGTCTCGAAGCGGCGAAAAAGTCGGGCAAGGCGCGTTTTGTCGGCTTGTCGTCGCACGACCGCGTGTGGCTCAAAAAAGCCATCGAGACCTATCCGCAGATCGAGGTCATTCTGACGCCGTATACCGCGGCCAGCAAGGAAATGCCGAAGGACAGCCTGTTTGATGCCGTGCGCAAATGTGACGTCGGCGTTTTGGGCATCAAGCCGTTTGCCAGCAACTCGCTGTTCAAAAATCCCGGCGTCTATGACGGTCCCGACGGCGAAGAAAACGACAAGCGCGCCCGCATGGCCATCCGCAACATCCTTGCCAACCCTGCCATTACCGCACCAATGCCCGGCCTGATCAGCGTCCATCAGGTAGACAACGTGGTGCAGGCCGTGAAGGAACGGAGACAACTGGACCTCGCCGAATGGCAGGAGTTCCAGAAAGTGACGGGCGAGATGTGGGCCAGTCTTCCGCCGGATTATCAATGGTTGCGCAATTGGGAGTATGTTTGAGGCGGGTGTTTGTACTGTTCATCCGCAAAAAACGCTCTCTCGATTGGACGCGCTCAAATACCTGCCGAGCCTGAACGTGCGCAAGCGCCAGATCGGCGACTACGACCATGCCTGTCTCTTATACACAT
>JAOAGV010000185.1 GCA_026415575.1 Candidatus Sumerlaeia bacterium | reverse complement strand
CTGGGCTATATTAGTTCGCCCCTTCAGGGCTAAGAAAAACGGAATTGCTAACGTGGCCTTTGGCCTCAGGCAAAGAGGTTAGAGGCAAGATGGTAGAAGTTAGAAAAGAACTTTGCAAATTGGGTGGATGTTTAGACGGAAGAGTCCGAGTCGAAATTGTATGGAAAAGAAGTTCAAACAGCATGTGGTTGAAACATCGGTTCATCGCAGTTCCGGTTTTGGAGGGATGCGTTCCACAGCGTCCGGATTAGTAACGTGGAGGGGCGCGTTCCACCGCGCCCGATTGTGGTTGCCGCACAAAACGAAAATACGGTTGGGGTGGAACCCAATCCTCCACCAGCTAAATGGAAAATACGGTTGGGGTGGAACCCAACCCTCCACCAGCTAAATGGAAAATGCGGTTGGGGTGGAACCCGACCATCCACCGTCTAGCGTGGGCTTTGGCCACAATCAAAGAAGGCAGACGCAAGACGTTAGAGGTTAGAGGTTAGAAGTTAGAACTTAGAAAAAAGATGTTCGCAAACTGGCCGGATGTTTAAGCGAAACTAAAGGAGACCTCCCCATGAGCGAAATCGTGGACAAGTGGGTTGCCCGACTCAAAGGCAATCTCGAACCCATCGGCACCATGACGCACTGGCAGCGCATGGAAGCCGCCTTTCATCTCCAGCCGCACGACATCGTTCCGGTCGCGCCCGAACTCGACTACTGGCAGATCACCTACGCCGGCTACACGCACAAGGAAATCTACAACGACGTGGACAAGACGACCGACGCCTGCATTAAAACTTGGGCCGACCTTCGCACCGACGCCATCTGGATGTATGTGGACATCTCCCACCAGATTGAGAATTTTATCCCGGCCGAGAAGCGCCCGCACTATTTTGTCCATCGCGGCGACAAGGACTATCTGCTCTTCAAACCCATCGCCGACACGCTCGACGAGGCCATTGCGCTCTATGAGTCGAAGGCCTACGAAAAGTATCTGGCCGACTCCCGCGCCGTCACCCACTACACGCCTCACATGCTCCAGCTGCTCGAATTTCAGGAGAAGATGGACCGCGTCGTGCCCGTCCTCGTCGGCGCGGCCACGCCGACCAACTACGCCGAGACCATCGTCGAGGTGCAGAAATTTGTGAAGTGGATGATTACCGAGCCGAAAAAAATCCGCCACTATCTGGAACTGGCGCTCGAGGAACGTCTGGCGGCACTCGACTTCTATTATGAATACGGCTACAAGAACGGCCTGCGCTTCTTCTGCTGCTTTGGCGGCGCGCGCACGTGGGGACCGAAGCAACTCGACCAGTTCGCCGACGTGGATCACCGGTTTGTCGAAAAAGCCAAAAAACTTTTCCCCCACATTCTCTGGCACCACTGCGGACGCAACCTGCCCAAGTCCATGGAGATTCTGGCCAATCTCGACGGCATCCACGCCATCCAGTATGACATGCCCTACTACACGATGGATGTGTCCTACTTCGAATGGTTCGAGTGGGCGGCGAAACTTTTGGCCGGGAAAAAATGCGCCTGCAATGCCCCGACCACCCAAATGGTCGCCTATGACACACCCGAAGAGATTGACCAGATTATCAAGGACTTCATCCGCGCCACCACGCCGCACACGACCGCTATCGTGATGCCGGGCTGCGAGATAGATTCCTATGCGCCGGTGGAAAACGTAAAAACGATGATTGCCGCCACGCGCAAGTATGGCCGCTATCCGATTCGGATGGAGTAAAGTGGATTTCGCCGCCGGCTATAGCGCTTTGACAACCACCAACGTGTAGTCGTCATATTGCTCCGCGGCGCCTTGGTGGGCGTTGGTTGCATCGAGGATGGCATCGCGAAGCGCCGCCGCCGTCATGTCGGTGCCTTCGGCCAGTTCATGCCTCAGCCGCGCCAGTCCGAATGCCTCGCGACTTTCATTGAAGACATCCGTGACCCCGTCGGTGTAAATCAGCAGCGTCGAGTGGGGAACCAACCGGACTTCCGCCTGCTCGAAGGTGCGGCCGGGCATTACGCCGAGAACGCAGCCGCCTTTGTCGAGCAGGACCTCGCGGCCGGATGTGTCCCAAAGAATCGGGGGGCAATGGCCCGCGTTGATGTAGCGCAGCCGCCGCGATGAAATCTGCAAAAGTCCCAGAAATACGGAGATAAACATGTCGCCCGTCATGTCGCGGCAGGCCATGTCGTTGACATTCGCCACGACCACCGGAAGCCCCGCTTCGGCATGACGAAGTTCCACCTGCAGTGCCGCCCGCACCGATGCCGTCAGGATTGCCGCCGGAACCCCCTTGCCCGACACATCGGCCACAACGATGGCCAGATGGTCCGGGTCAATCTCCACAAAATCATAGTAGTCGCCCCCCACACATTTCGCCGGCAAACTCATGGCCGCAATCTCAAATCCCGACACCACGGGCGGCCGCCGGGGCAGCAGGTTCATCTGAATCGTTCGCGCGATTTCCAGCTCCCGCTCCAGTCGGTTTTGCTCCACCAGACTCTGATGCAGGAGCGCGTTGGAGACGGCCAACGCCGCCTGATCGGTGATGCCGGTCAGCAGCTGCAGTTCATCCTGCGTGTAGTTGGCCCTGTGGCTGAGAGAGTCAATGTAGAGCACGCCCAGAAAGGTCTCGCGTGCAAACAGCGGAGCGCACATGGCCGAGCGGATGTGCTGGAGAATGATGCTTTCCGACGCGCGAAACCGCCGGTCCGCCGCCGCGTCGCTGATCAGCAGCGATGCGCGCTCGACAATGGCTTGCTGCACAATCGTGCGGCTGATCGTAATCGCCCCGCCGTCGGCCCCCTTGACCACCCGCGGCACGAGGCTGTTGCTTCGCGAATCATACATCAGGATTACCCCGCGCTCGGGCCGGAACACCTCGAACACCAAATCGAGAATTTCCCGCAGCACCTCGTCCACGTCCAGCAACGACCGGACTTTTTCCAGCACCTGCAGCAGGATTCTCAACCGTCGCTGGCTCTCGGTGGAAACCGCGCCGCGCTCCGTCGCCAGCGGTTCGCGCAGTGCGGTGCCCGATCCGGCCCGGACGGCTCCGCACATCTGCGTGGGTGTCGTATCGGCCAGCCGGATCGCGGAGGTTGCGCCCGCTCCGCGTGCATGGCCCACCGCGTCCTGCGCATCCTCGTCCTCGAAAACATAAACGGTTTGACCAATCCGAATCTGATCGCCGTGCCGCAGGACAACCTCGCCTGTCACCCGCACATCTTGCACCCGCGTTCCGTTCTTGCTGCGCAGGTCGCGCAACTTGTAGACCGCGCCGCGCCGAACGATCTCCGCATGAAAGCGCGAGGCGCGCCGGTCGGCGATCTGGACCGTATTGGATGGTCCCCGCCCCAGAGTGGTCACACTTTCGACCAGAGGATAGACCATTCCTTCGTCCATACCCGACTCGACTACCAGCCGCGCCATAGTCCCTGCGTCCGTCTTGCTTGGGTGAAAATCACACGACGCCCTGCGGGCGCCCTGCCCATTCCACTTCTATCCTGCTATGATTTCATCGCGCCGTTCAAGCGCATTTATTCAGACCCATCCCAAGGCTTTGGAATCCATGCGGCAGCCATGCTGCGGCTTTGCAATAATTGTACGTCGTCAGACAAAGCGTCGGGGCTGGGGAAAGAACCCGTGCTTGGTGGATTTGGGGTTGGCATAAAAAGAAAGAAGAAAGCGGCAGCATGGCTGCCGCAGTCCAAAGTGTGGGATGGCAGGGTTGAGTTTGGCAAAAAAGAAAGCGGCAGTATGACTGCCGCACTCCAAAGCGGACGACGGATGACCTTCTCTCGATTTCGGGAGGGGCATCCCATTCTTTGGAGCGAAAACAAAAAGCAAATCTTTGACAATTCTTACAATACTGCGTAATCTTTAATCTTGGAAATCTTGTCAATCGGGTCAAAACTGTCCTAAATCTACCATCACAACGGATCCGAAGAAACACAATGCAGCCCGATTCTCCAATCCAAATTCCAAGAGCAAAAACCCAAAATCCCATGTTCGCCATCATCCTCGCCGCCGGAAAAGGAACCCGCATGGGGCCGACTGATCGCCCCAAGGTCTGCCTCGAGGTCGGCGGCACGCCCGTCATCGTGCGCGCGCTCGAAACCTACGCCCGCTGCGGCATTTCGCACCACATCCTTGTGGTCGGCGACCGCGCCGACGAGGTCATGGCCACGGTGTCCGCACGCTTCCCCCAAACCATCTTCGCCTATCAGGCCGAACAGCGCGGCACGGGTCACGCCGCACGCTGCGGCGCCGCCGTTCTCGATGCTTTCGACTATCAAGGGGACGTGCTGATCGTGGTCGGCGACCGCCTTCTCAGCGACCGGTTGGTGCGCGGGCTGATCGAACGGTTTCGCACCAGCGGCGCCGATCTATGCCTCACCGTCGGCGCCAAAGAAGACTGTCCCGATGCCGGCCGCGTCATCGAGGACACTGACGGCAACGTGCTCGCCAACATCGAAGTGAGCGATCTGGTA
>JAOAGV010000184.1 GCA_026415575.1 Candidatus Sumerlaeia bacterium | reverse complement strand
CACACTTGAATGCAGCGGTTATCTACGCCATGAGATAGCAAAATTTCGGTGGCCCCTTTCAGGGCCAGAAAAGCGAACGCGCCGGCGGCAGTGCGACATGCGCCCTCGGGGTACTTCATGTCCTTCTGTCCTTTTTGGCCTTCCTGTCTTTCTGTCCTTTTTGTTTTTCTTGTCCTTGCCTTTATTTTAGCGAGGGTCTGCGCCTATTGCTTTCTCAGCGAATGGGCCGCGAACTTGACCGGCCACCACGTCGGATCGTTGGTAATCACAATGGCGGCGACCGGCGCATTGGCCTTTTGCGGCTGGAGCCGAAGTGTATGTTTGCCGGCGCTGAGCTGGAAGGTCTGCGGACTTCCTGCCGTTCGATTGCCCACAGCGGACCATACCCACTGTTGCCATTGTCCCCTGACTTGCCAGGTGCCGACGGGTTTTCCATCGAGCGCGAGATTGAAGACGGCGCGCCGGTTGGGTTCGTGCATTGCACGTCCCCAGATGGCGTACTCTCCGTCGGATGGCACTTCGAATTCCCATTCAGCCGAGGATGGATTAGACGGAGCGGGCTGGAGCACGCGGCCGCCGGCTGCCGGACGCGCCACCACGGACATGTTCTGCACTTTTGCCGATTCGGGCTTGAGTTCGATTTGTGCGACCTCGAAGTGCTGGAGGGCGACTTGTACGGCCGGCGACGGCGCCGATTCGTTGCCGGCGCAGTCCACGGCGGTTACGCGATAGAAATAGGTGCTGTTCAGCGGCAGGCCCCAATCCACAAACTCGCGCTCCGGCGGCGAGCCCACGCGCTGTGCCTGTGTGCAGGTGAAATCGGCGCGCGGTGCTGCATAAACATTGAAGTAACTCACATCAGCGGAATCCGTTGAATGCCACGAGAGAACGACGCTATTGGGGCCGCAGGCTTTTGCCTGAATATTGGTCGGGGCGGGCGGCGGCGTTTCATCCACTGCAAGCAGACCCTTGGGGACAAAGTTTGAATCATCGGTCAGGAGGATTTTGTCCACGCTTTCTCGTCCCGTTTCCGCCTGCAATTTCAATGCATGTCTGCCTGACGAAAGTGAGAACACCGTTTCGCTCTTTTGCCATGCCCACTGGGAGGCCGAGCACGGCACCTTGCCGGCTGGTGTGCCGTTGCAGCTTGCGGCCAGCGCGCCATCGCCTTTGACGCGCGCCCACAAAACATACTTGGCGGCTTTGGGGACTGCGACGTTGAGGATCAGGCTTCCGCCGGCTTTTCCCTCACGGCTGGCCACGCAATACAAGTTGGAGGCGTCGGGCTGCCCGATACGCTCTTCCATCGGGAGCGCAGTCGAGCCGGTTTCGGCTTCGACGGCAATGCGCGCGGGTCCTTCCCATGCGGCATTGCCACGCTGGAACACTTCGGCCGACGGCCGGCTTTCCAAACCACTATATTCAACCGCCGTTACCACATAATAGGCGGGATCTGCATCGAGGGAATCCGTTATTTTTGTTGATGTAATGAGCGCAGGGTTCAGCCGCCTGTAGTTGAAGCCGCTGGTGGAGGTTTTATAGATGTGATAGCCGCGGATTTCGCGCCCGCGCTGCGGCCGCTCCCACGAGAGCAGAACCTTGTCCCCCTCGATGCGCGCCGAGACATTCTGCGGCGGTTCCGGCAGCCGATTCACAGCGATATAGATGTCCGTGAACTCGGTCAGGAAGTCGCTGTTGAACAGCGTCTTGGTGCCGTCGGGACTGCTGGTCGGATGCGGATGGCTACTATGATGATCCGGATGCCACTGCGTAGTATGCGCATAAAGCGAGCTGCCGTGCTTAAACAGGGTGTGGCAAGTTTCCGAGCCATCCGTTCGCAGATAAAGAATTGAGTCGGGGAAATTGCCCGCACGACCGGTGTCGGAGACGAACCAGTCGCCGTCGAGCGTGGGACCGCCGTGGCCGCCGCTGCCGAGGTTGATAACCAAGCGCTTGCCCGTGCCGTCATAGCGCACGGCCCAGATACTGCCGCCGCTGTAGTAGGTCAGCTCCATGCCGCCGGCCAGCCAGTCGGGATGGCTGCCGGGATCGGGGATCGAGGTTTTGTCGGAGCCGTCGGGGAGAATGGTCCACTGGGTGCGCGGCTCGTCGAAGTTGAAAAAGATGCGACCGTCGGGCGATTTGGTGAACCGCAAGCGATGCCAGCGGCGCTCGAACTTAACTTCGCGCACCGAGCCGTCGAGGCCGACCACAAAAGCGCTGGACGGAGCGTTGAAGTCTTCGTTGCCGCTGGTTTGGCGGCCAAACAAAAACCACTTTTCCGTAGGGTGCGGCGGCATCATTTCGCCGAGGTTGCCTCTGACGCGAACAATCGTTTGCTGCACGCCCGTTAGTGGATTCGTCGCAAGAACGCGCGTTTCCTGACCGTCAAAGGCCGCATGATAGAAGCGGTCGGGGTATAGCACGCTCCAGTAGCCGCTGCCGATGGACCTGCCGTCGGCCGTGGGCATGGGACGGAGATTCGCGCCGTTGGCGTCCATGAGCCAGCGGATTTTGTCGCCCGTGCGGCGGCTGAGAAAACCCATGACCGACCCGTCGGCATTCCAGCCGGGAATGTCGTAGTAGTCGTTGACGTCCACGGCGGGATCGCAGGTCATGCGCCAGGCGAGGCAGCCCGTTTTTGAGTCGCGGAAAATGGTGCGCTCGGAAAGAAACGTCCGGCCGCGCCGCGTGTCCGTCATTCGCCGCCAGCCTTGGCGCTTGGCCAATTCAGTCAGGCCATGGTTGACCCAATAAACCGAGGGCGCAGTTGCCGGTTTGGGCGCAGAACCACTTCTGGGCTTGGATGGCGCGGCGGGTGTTGCACTTTTGGCTTCGGGCGAACGGGTTGCTTTTTCGGCACCGAGAGCGAAAACCAAAACGACAAAAAGCAGAGGTAGGAAGAGATGCTGACGATCTTTCATGCACGGTTCCTTCAAAAAGTATCTGTGTGGTTTGAATCTGGACGCAGAACCGCAGGATGGGAAATAGGATTTCCGCACCAACGAAGTTCTCATACCATTGGTTTGCATGAAGGCAAGTCAAATACATAACTTGGCCTTTGGCCGCAGGCAAAGAGGCTAGAGGCAAGAGGTTAGAAGCTAGAAAAGATATTCGCAAATCGGCTGGATGTATAGAACGAAGAGCCTAATAAATCAGTTCAATGGAAAGTCGCAAGCCACGGTGTCCGAAACCGCTATGGGGAGATGGGCCTGAGACGGTCGGGGTAGAACCCGACCCTCCACGGAGGTGGGAAAGTCAAACAAGAAGGGTAATATTCCAAAATCGAAAGTCCAACATGGGATCCGAGCCCTCCATAAACCAACCCGGTCGGGGTGGAACCCGACCCTCCAAGGGGCAGCCGGTGTAATTGAGAAAGGCGCAAAGGCTCGGACGCATAGGTTGCGTGGGAGCAGCAGTATGGAGCAACTTTTCCACAAGATGGGAAGTGTAGATTAAGCCTTGACCCTTGCTCGGCCCCAACCGCACTCTTGTAAAAGAACGATATGTTTGCATCTCGCAACAGGGAGGATTCCAATGGAGAGGCACAGTACGGCAAGCACAATTATCCGGCAAAACTTGAGGCAGGCCGCGTGTTGGCTGAGCGTCATTGCCGTTGTGATTTGGCTGCTTTTTCTGATCGGTAGCGCGGTCGTTTTCGCTGCCCAGCCGCTTCCTGTCTGGGAGCGAACCGAACCGTGGGCGCCGCATCCGAAGGCCGAGCCGAAGACCTCGCGGGAAGAGTCGGGCGAAGTGGTGATTCGCGGCAACGGCACGCCCACTTGCTGCGGCGGCTGGCAGTTTGTCTTCGGCGGCGTGCGGCCCGAGCAAGCCTATCGTTTTCGCGTCCGCGTGCAGCACAGCGGCTTGGACAACGCCCGCGACTCGCTCAATGTCAATGTCCTCTGGGACCGCTGGCAATCCAGCCAAGCCGATACTGGACAGCGGCCGTGGAACTACCTGCTCCCAAAGGCGGTTTCGGACACAGTGATGGAGTTTGAAAATGTCATACGGGCACCGGAGGGCGCCGAGGCGTTGACCGTCCGCTATATTTTCCGATGGTCGGAGCAGGGCCAGTCGCGCTGGTCGCCGCCGCAGATTGAACTTGCGGAACTGCCTGAGCGAAAGCCCGTTAAGATCGCCATTGTCAATGTTACACGCACCACCGCCAAGCGGCTCAAGATCGAATCGGTGGCCGACAGCAAGGCTTTGGGGAAGGATATCGCCGAAGGCGTGGATCTCTATGCGGCTCTTTGTCTTTTGGCTTGCAAGGAAAAGCCCCATCTCATTGTGACGCCTGAGGTGGTGATCGGGGGCGCAAAAGCGCTCGAAGGGTCGGTGGATGTTCCCGGACCGGCGACGGCGCCGTTTCAGAAGATTGCGCGGGAACACAACGTATTTATCGCGTTGGGGTTGTGGGAGCGCGACGGCGACGCTTTCTATAACACCGTGGCGCTGATTTCGCCCGACGGCGGAATCGCGGGCCGCTATCGCAAGGTCCATTTGGCCACCAGCGAAGGATACTCCGGTGTTCGAGCCGGGAATGATTTTCCTGTGTTTGATACGGCGATCGGGCGGTTGGGCGCGATGATCTGCATGGACACGACGGTAGAGGAGTCCACGCGGATGCTCGCGCTCAACGGCGCTGAGATTATTTGCTTTCCCATCATGGGCGATTTGCGTGCCGACCGGTTTACGCCCGGCCCGCCGATCTACAACGAAAGCCGGTGGCTGGCGATTATGCGTACGCGCGCAATTGACAACCAAGTTGTCCTCGCCATTGCCCGCAACAATGTGCAGGGCAGCTGTATCATAGACCGAAAGGGCGACGTGCTGGCGTGGAATGAAGGAGACCGCGAGGGCATCACAGCGACCATTCCGGGCGACGACGGCTACCGAATCTGGAACGGCGGCGATTTT
>JAOAGV010000183.1 GCA_026415575.1 Candidatus Sumerlaeia bacterium | reverse complement strand
GGAAGTCATCCGGATGGAATTCCGGCGGTTCTTGTATACCTTTATGCAACTGCCCTGTCAGATCATCCGCACGGGACGCCGCCTGATCTATCGCCTGCTGACCTACAATGACCACTTGAAGGCGCTCTTTCAGACCTTTACTCTGCTGAAAAAGAAGGTCTTCACCTGACACAGCTCGGGCCGGAGGAACTGCCCGTCTTCCGGCCACACAACTACAGGGGTCACGGGAGAATAGATCCGACAGCCAAGACACAACCCAACAAGTGCACACACACCAAGGGAGTACTCCGCCCTGCAAGAGGGTATACAGGCACGACATGGAACCATTTCACGATCCGGAATCCGGTTTATTCACTCCTACGCGCTCATACAATTTTGCATCCGACAATTCGCTTGTTTTGGGACTAATAGAATTCGGACATGTACCTCAGATGGTCCGCGCAGCGGGAAAGCATTGACACACAGCGGCGGAAGTGCGACGAGGAAAACGGCTTTGCGGGCGGCAAGAAAAACCCGTTTGCGTGTGGTGCCGCACTCCAAACAGCCAACCCAAACAAGGTCTAATCCGAACATCCATGTCCAACCTCTCTATCGCACTGGACAGTCTGGTTCTGTCGGCGGCGTTGATCGCACTGGTCGTGTGCGCAGCATGGGCGATTCGGTCGGCTTTGGGAATGGTTGAGAACCCTCTGGGGCTTGCGGCGGCGCTGGCTCTGAGCGCGGGCGGTCTGGCTCTGGCTGTATTTGCAGCGGCCGCCTTCGGATGGATTGGGCGCGTGCGATTCGGAATCCCGATGGTGTACTGGTGGCATCTTCCGGCGGGGTTGTGGATTGCCGCGGCGGTAGGTGCGGCGGCATGGCGCGGCGGGGCGGAGCAATCCTTGTTGGGCAGGCCGCGATTCTCTGTCGGCATTTTCGCCGCGCTGGCTTTCCTCGTGTGGGTTCTGGCAACCGACCTGCTTCTCTGTTTCGAGCCGCAGTTTCGCTCCGATGCCTTGTGGTATCATCTCACGCTGCCCTACTACTGGGTCATGGAACGCACTCTGCGCGGCTATCCGGCATGGCTGACCGCCGCAACAGTCCACTCGCAGGCGCCTCCGCCGACCGTCGAGGGTTATCCGCTTCTGACCGAGATGCTTTACACCATTCCGGTTTCCCATGGATTGCCGTTCGGCGCGCGCATTCTTCATTTGGCGTTCGGTCTGGGCGTGGTAGCAGCCATCTATGGCTATTTGCGGGCATCCGGCACGCCTGCAGCTCCAGCGTTGGCCGAGAGAAAGGAAAGAGGTTTTGCACATACTGGGGTTGAATCCGTGTCCGCTGAAACCGGGATTCCGAACAGCGCGCCGGGCAACACGGAAACTCCGAAAGGGGAGACATGGCCCTCCACACCACGGCCTCTCTCGCCCGCGGCGGCGTTTGCCGTCGCCTCGATGTTTTTTTTCTTTGATCCAATCAACGAAGTCGGCACATGGGCCAACACCGACTTGGCACGCGCTTTCTTCATGGTCACCTCGGCGGCGCTTTTGGCGCGCTACAGCGATTCCGGCGAGCGGCGCGACCTTGTATTGGCGGCAGTGATCGCCGGACTGGCCATGTCCACGCACTATCTGGCTTTGCCGTTCGGCAACGGCCTGATGACGGCGGCTTTTCTTTGCAGCGCTTGGCGCAGGAAAAATGGACGGAGCGGACGCAGCGGACAAAGTGTCCAACAGGGACAAAACGGACAGAATGAACAAACCGACAGCCCGTTCACCGCGTCCACATCGTCCGTGCCGTCCACCCTGTCCGCCTTGCTTTTCGACCTTGCCCTGTTCTGGGCAATTTCGTTTTTGGTGTTTTCCCCTTGGCTGATCAAAAATCAGATTCTTTTCGCACGGCCCTTCTGCGGCATACCGGAGAACATCTTGTCGCTGCCCAGTGGCGAAGCCCTCGGCCGTCTTTTCTTCGACAATTCTTTCTTCCTCGGATTCGGCGGCATCGCCTTATGGCTCCTTGTGCAGGGCCGACTTGTCCCCAGCGAACGATTTCTGTCCGTTTATCTTCTCGGCTACCTGCTGCTTGGCGCCGTGGCTCTGCCGCCGATCCCCCGATTCTTTTTCCCCATCTACGGCATCGGGCTGATGCTTGCCGGACGCCTGACCGCTCCCCTGTTCCACCGGCAACGCTGGCTGGAAATCGCCCTGCCCGCCGCCCTGCTGGCACTGGCTGTTGCCATCACCTGCTATCAATGGCAGTACCATCTTTACGATGCGGCTTTGGACTTTCTCTTTCGCAATTCACCGCCGTTCTCGAATGTGGTCTGGCATCGCTGACCGATGAAAAACAATCTTCCTTGAAAGGAGCAACCCATGAACCGATTCCCATTCCTGCTTGTAATTTTGGCCCTGCTGACGCCGAGGCCCTCTCCCGCTGCCTCTGCAACCGGCGGTCTGGCCGCACAATATCCGGGCGACAAGGGCATTGCCCGCGATCCTCGCGTGCTATTTGTTGAGGACTTTGAGACGGGAACCGTCGGCGAGATCGGCGCGCGATGGGGCAACATCGAAAAACCCCAGAACTTCAGCTTCTCGACCGACATCCATCCCGCATCCCCCGGCCGCCGCTCCATCCGCATCGCCCAAAACGGCCATCTATTCACTCACACCCGCGGCGTGGACACCCTGTATGCCCGCTTCTACGTCAAGTTCCACGAAAAGACCGGCTACATCCACCACTTTGTCCATCTGGTCGCCGACGCCGACCCGAAGCCGTGGCCCAAAGGCGGCGCGGGCGAGCGTCCGGCCGGCGACGCCAAGTTCTCCACCGGCATCGAGCCGACGGGGCGCTGGGGAAAGTTCCCGCCCCCCGGCGTCTGGAACTTTTACACCTACTGGCACGAAATGCAGACCAAGTGGGGTACCGTTTTTAACGGCAAGCAGGAGCCGATCGTGCCGGGCCGCTGGTATTGCGTCGAGGCAATGCTCAAGGCCAACTCCGCGCCCGACAAGGCTGACGGCGAGCAGGCCTTTTGGGTGGATGGCGAACTTTACGGACGGTTCGGTGGTTTCCGCTGGCGCACCACCGACAAACTCAAAATCAACACCTTCTGGCTCCTCTACTACAATACCGACCAGCCCGCTCAGCACAACAAAGACCCTGATCCCAAAAGTCGCGTTATGGAAGTCTGGTTCGACGACATCGTCGTAGCCACCGACTACATCGGCCCCGTCAGCGGGCCGTCGGGCGCCGGAAAGAGCGCGTCGGTCCCCGCGTCCGTTTCGCAACCGAGGTGATAACGCGGAAATCGCGAAACCCGTGCGGGACAGCCGGGCCATTGCCCGGCTTTCCACATAGCAAAATCGCACCGTTTTTTGGCATGCACGCAGCAGAAAATAACCATTGACAGCTCCGAGCCTGCCTCGCGGAATTGCTTGGCAAATAGTGTCGCGTGACGCTGAGGAACAGGCGTTTGCTTTTTCTTTCCCTTATAGCTTTTGCCTCTCTCGACGCGCAGCCTTCCGGCGCCACGGACCACCAATGCACACACACCTTACGAACGGAGTGATTCACTGTCATGGGCGAATGGGTTGGACGCGGTCGCAAGGCCCGACGGGCCTATGGATTTGATGAAATTGCACTGGTTCCCGGTCGCAAAACCGTGGACCCCAACGACACGGACATCTCGTGGGAGGTGGGCGGGCGGCGCTATCCCGTTCCGATTATCGCCGCCGCCATGGACGGCGTCGTGGACGTCCGGTTTGCCATCGAGATGGGGCGGCTGGGCGGCTTGGCCATTCTCAACCTCGAAGGCGTCCAGACTCGCTATGAAAACCCCGACGAGGTGCTCGAAGAGATTGCGCAGGCAACGCCGGAAGAGGCCACCGAGCTGGTGCAGAAACTCTATCTGCCGCCGGTCAAGGAAGAGTTGATCTACAAACGGATCAAGGCGATTAAGGACGCGGGTGTGCCGGCGGTCGTTTCGGCCATTCCGCAGAAGGCCGAGCAATACGCCAAGGTGGCGCTCGAAGCAGGTGTGGATATTTTTGTCGTCCAAGCCACGGTGGTCACGATTTTTCATGAATCTTCGTCCTACAAAGCGCTCGATTTCCATGAATTTTGCAAGAAGATGCCCGTGCCGGTCATGGTGGGCAACTGCGTGACGCATGAGGTCACCCTCGATCTAATGGCCGCCGGCGCGGCTGCCGTCATGATCGGCATCGGACCGGGGGCGGCTTGCACAACGCGTGGAGTGCTAGGACTGGGCGTGCCGCAGGTCACCGCCGTGGTGGATGCCGCTTGGGCGCGCGATTTCCACTACAAACAGACCGGCCGTTACATCCCCGTGATTGCCGACGGCGGGATGACCGTCGGGGGCGACGTGTGCAAGGCATTTGCTGCCGGCGCCGACGCCGTGATTGTCGGGTCGGCGTTTGCGCGGGCGGTCGAGGCGCCCGGACGCGGCTATCACTGGGGCATGGCTACACCGCACGCCAACCTGCCGCGCGGCACGCGCATTCACGTCGGCACAACGGGCACACTCGAAGAGATTCTGCTGGGCCCGGCGCGTCTCGATGATGGCTCGCAGAATCTGGTTGGCGCCCTGCGCACCTGCATGGGGAGCGTCGGCGCGAAGACCATCCGTGAGTTCCAGATGACGGAAATGGTCATTGCCCCGGCCATCAAGAGCGAAGGCAAAATTTTCCAAAAGGCCCAGCACATCGGGATGGGGAAATAGGGCGGTTTTGGATTCTGGATTTCGGAGTCTGGATTCTCAGAACACCAGTATTTGGGCGGCGTAACAGACTAGTCATGCTAAAGCGGTTTCGCGTCAATAATTTCAAAAGCCTGCTCAACACCGAATTTCATCCAGTCGGGGTCAATGTTCTCATTGGTCCAAATAATGCAGGGAAGACCAATCTTTGTTCGGCGATCCGATTTCTCGGTCTTACCGCCTCGCAGCCGTTGGAAGAATCTTTGCGAAACGCCCTTGGAGAGACATGGAACATTCTCAATGTATATGTTACCCATGACTCTGCTGAATTCGAAATGGACTGTTCGCTTTTTCAAGAAGGCGGGGCGATAGACTATCATTACGAACTGCAGATTCGCGCTCTTGGAGGAAGGAAAACCGGAGGATTTTTTGTAGAAAAAGAAAGGCTCATCGTGTCAGGC
>JAOAGV010000182.1 GCA_026415575.1 Candidatus Sumerlaeia bacterium | reverse complement strand
CTATGTGGCTGGTGGACGGTTCACAATCGAGAGGAAGCCTTATTGGCGGTCTCCCTGTGGAAAGATAGTTATATGCTACTGATCTGGGGGGAGGCTTCCGGGGACGGTGTTCATTTGTTTAACGAAAGCCTCCGGGGACTGTGTTTATTCATAAAGTAGAAATCCACACCCTGCGGGTGTGGTCGTGGGGACTGGCTACGCCGGTCCCGAATGGGTATGGCTGAAAAAACTGTTTTGGCTCAGCGTGATTTGGACTTTTGGCCCGTTTGTGATAAACCATCGCGAACGGAGGAAGGTCCATGCGAAAAAAGCGTTACAATTACACCCCCGAAGAAAAGGTTTTCATCCTCAAACGTCACTTGGTTGACCGCGTCGCGGTATCGGATCTGTGTGACGAATATCAACTTCAGCCGAAAGTATTCTACGAATGGCAGAAGCTGTTTTTCGAGAACGGAGCGGCTGCCTTTGGCCGTAATGAGCGCAGTCGGAAACGCAGCGAGGAAGCTCGTATCCAGCAACTGGAAGACAAGCTGCGTCGCAAGCACGAAGTGCTCTCTGAACTGATGGAGGAGCACGTAAAGCTAAAAAAAGAACTTGGGGAGCTTTGACCGGCGGCTGGGTTCCCCATGACATCCGCGATGCCGTCGTTGACTTTGTCCGGCACTGGAGCGACAAAGCGAATATTGCGCTCAAATGCTTCATCGGCTGGCTGTCGGTAGCAAGGAGCAAATTCTACAGCTGGATAGAACGATACGGTAAAGCCAATGAGCACAATGCTCCCATCCCGCGTGATTTCTGGCTGGAGCAGTGGGAGCGGGAGGCAATCATCAGGTTCTGCATCGACAATCCCCTTGAGGGGTATCGTAGGCTTACCTTCATGATGCTTGACCGTGACATTGTCGCCGTCAGTCCGGCAACCACTTGGCGTGTTCTTTCGAAAGCAGGGCTTCTGGCCAAGTGGAACAAGAAGAAAAGCCTCAAGGGAACTGGCTTCGCCCAGCCGCTAAAACCGCATGAACACTGGCACGTGGATATCTCCTATCTCAACATCCACGGCACCTTTTACTATCTGTGCTGCCTCCTGGACGGATGCAGCCGCTACATCGTCCACTGGGAGATCCGGGAGCAGATGACGGAGTCGGATGTGGAAATTGTCCTCCAGCGGGCTAAGGAGAAGTTTCCCGAAGCCCGGCCCAGGATCATTTCCGACAACGGACCGCAGTTCATAGCGAAGGATTTCAAGGAGTTCATCCGTATTTCCGGGATGACCCATGTGAAGACATCGCCGTTTTACCCGCAGTCCAACGGCAAGCTGGAAAGATTTCATCAGACGATCAAGGACGAATGCATCAGACCCGGCGTCCCGCTTTCCCTTGACGACGCCAGAAGAATCGTAGAAAAGTACATCGAGCACTACAACACCGTCAGGCTGCACAGCGCCATCGGCTACGTTTCTCCAGCCGACAAGCTGAACGGCCGGGACCAGGAAATTTTCAAAGAGCGCGACAGAAAACTCGAAGAAGCACGAGAACTGAGAAAACAAAAACGGCGTGCCCTCTCTGATTACCACAGCTCACTGAACGACGGGCATCTTGCTATATCAACTGGGTAAGGATTTCATGTGCATTCAACAGCGGGCCGTAACCAGGTTTTACACAGAGCGGTTCACCGAGCCATGCGCACCACTTTGGCACGCTCGGCTCGCGCCCTGTGCAAAACCTACGGCCCTTTCCCTGATTCATTCTTTCCCTTAGCTCAAACGGCCTGAAAGTCCATTTCCGACTGAGGCGGAACACCATCGCCGATAACGTCTGGACGAATTCCGACTTCGACAGGTTCACCAACATTGTCGATGTCTATATCAATTACCTTCGCAGGAAAATAGATCGCGGCACGGGCAGGAAGCTGATCCATACGATACGCCGTGGCGGGTACATCATGAAAGAGGCATGATCGTCAATATCAACAGGCAAATGAGCAGAGCGAATCAGGGACAGAAGCGCCAGAGTGAGCCGCAAGCGGTCCCGGTTGCCTGTTGATATTGATCACTGAAGGGGGTAAGTATGATCAGGGAGGAGCTGGAACTTTACAAGTATCTGGGAAACTTCCCCAAGGAACGGCCACCACAGGCCGACAATACAATCCAGCAGGCCAGATGCACGGCCTGCAATGTGCTTTATCATGTCGAAGGTTCTGAGAGCGGCCTTTGTCCCTTCTGCCGGGAGGAACTTGATTTCTACTTATCCCTTCCCCGGTATCATCGCTACAAGAAAAAGACAGCCAGCGCCAGAGCGAACCGGAAAAAACCCTGAAAAAGACATTTGGCGCTTGCCCCCCTCCCCTGCTTTGGGCCAAAGTCACCGCCCTGTGTTTTCGCTGCGCCGGCGCTCCTGCACGTATGCGCAGATCTCCGACTTGCTCTCCCCCAGGGCGGTAACTTTAATCGGCCCGGAAACCACTCGTCAGCTGAGTGAATCGTTCAGGCTGCCGAGTCGTTTCCTTTATTTCTTCAGCCCACCCGGCAAGCGCACTTTCTATAAAACCAGACAAATGAAACAAAATGTCTGATAACTTAACTTCCCCTTGTCTTTTCCACATGTTCAAGTATAAGAGGATAGTTTTTTCAATTACCCCTAGTTGGACGGCAATGGAAGGACGACATGATAGATTGCTGCGAAGATAAGACGTCCCCTTACGAAATACGACCAGAAGATGCGGGCCTGATAAACGCTGCAATAGCCCTTGGAGAACAGCTCTACGACTTCCCGGAGGCAACTCTTCAACAGCGCGAAGCCATTTCTCAGATGCTCACCTTCCTTCGCAGGTTGCCCGCACCACCCCCCCCTGAGTTGCACGGTGAGTTCGGCTTCGAACTCCAGCCAGACAATGACTCGTGTGATGGCGGTCATTTTGGATGCTGGTCGGTGAGCGTCTGCCGCGCAATGTTTGAGATTTTCTCCTGTGGTCAAGACGATTTTGATGAGTTCTCGTGGAATCTCTGCCCTGGGCATCCGAATCGCAACGAGTTGTCCAAGGCTGACACTTGGATAAAACAGACCTCAAATCCCCGTGCGTTGATGTTGCCAGGCCAGCGCCTTGTAATCGAGGCATCAACATGGAGCGTGAAGGATTAGTAAGGTTGCCGTCCAACCTTGCGGGCGGTGCAAATGCGAACGCCTATGAGCATTGACTAGACAAAATAGATTATTTTGTCTAATATCACAAATCGACATTCAATAACGACGGCGCTTTAAGGCCCCCCAAAACATCAAAACATTGGACAAAATGATGAAAGATCGAAAACACTTGGTTTCCGCCGAGGTGGACAAGCTTATTGAGGCAGCCAAAGACAGCCGGAATGCTGCCCGTGACCGCTGTCTGCTGATGGTTGGGTTCAACCGCCGCTTTTCACCCGCCATGCAGGCGCTGGCGCAACAGCTTCGGGATCGGGTCGGACCGCTGGTGATGCAGTACCGTGTCAATGCCGGCTATCTGCCGGCGACGCACTGGACGCAAGGACCCGAGGGCGGGGGGCGTAACATCGGCGAAGCGTGTCACATGTACGACACGCTACGCTTTCTCGCGGGGGCGCCGGTCGCGGAGGTGCACGCGGCGACAATCGATCCGGCCGGCACGGCCTATTTCCGCAACGACAACCTGGCCGTCAGTCTGCGGTATGCGGAGGGCTCGATCGCCACGCTCACCTATGCGGCGCTCGGCCCCAAGAAAGGCATGAACAAGGAGCGCCTCGAGGTTCTTTGCGACGGCGAGGGTTGGGTACTGGATGACTACCAGCAGCTCGTCCGTTGCAGCGACGGCACCGTCCTCTGGCAGGGTGCGACCGACAAAGGGCACCTGCAGGAGCTTGCGCAACTGGGCGAAGCGATTGCCGGCGTTCGGCCAATGCCGATTCCTGCCGCCGAACTGTTCGAAACCTCGGCCTTGGCGTTGCACGTCGAAGACCTGATTTTCGGGCGCGTCGATGGCTGAAAGGAGCGTTGAAGCACGCCTTGCGGTCGTGGATGCCGCGTTGAGCGGCTATGGGATCATCGAGGCGACGGCCATTTCACGCATGACCGAACGCCATCATTTCGAGCTGCCATCGGTCCATTTCCGTCATGCACCGCTGGAATCGCTGCCGTACGGCGAACTGAGGGGTGTGATCCTGAGGTTGGAGCAGGGGCTGCCGGGCAGGCGGCATCTTCGGTTCATGGCGCAGATGCAGGCGCGCGGCCTTGCCACTTACGTCGCGTGGCCCCATGAACAGGCGATCGAAGTGATCGACTGCGAGCGCCTTTCTTCGCTGCGCAGACACTGGTTTGCCGCACTGATCGGCAACCGCCTGCGCGCCGCCGGCGCCGCAAGGCGAACGATCCGGCGCGCTTCCGATGCACGGTCCGAGCCGGCCGATGCGGACTTGGCGGCTTTGCGCGCGCAGGCGGCTTTGCTGCGGGGGGAGGTCGAAAGCCTGCGCGGGCATATCAGCGGTGGCGTGGCGGCGTTGCGGGCGATGCTAGCGCCCGAAGCTGCCGCACTTGCGGAGCATTTTGAAGGCAGCCTATTGGCCCTGGAACGGATGCGTACCCAGACCGAGACGCTGGAGACGCAGATTGCCCGCGTGACGCGTGCGCGGACATCCTTGGCCGATGCGCCGAGCGGCGACGGACCCGGACCGTACGCAGAGGCCGACCTGCCGGCCGTCATGGATTTTCTGCGCATGGTGCGGGAGGATCCAAGTCCGGTGGCCTTTTCCCTGCACGATGTGCCTGAGCCGCAGCGCGTATTTGCCGGCACCGGTGTCTATCTGCGGCTCGATTTCTGGGCACCCCTTACGTCGGGCGGTAGCTACGGGCACACGTGCTACCAGGCGCGGGCGCTGGCCAGCACCTGCCGCGACTTCGTCTGCGTGATGGCAAACCGCTTTCCGCTGCTGGACGAACTAGGCGTCCGTCAGGCGGTCCTGGCGGCGCGGGACGCTACACAGACCGAGGCGAATTTGCTCGGCATGAACCTGCACTACGCCGAGCGGCTTATGCCGCTGTTCGAGGCCTTGCGGCGGGCGTTCATCTTCGAGCGCGCCGTTCTCGGCAACGCAGTTGGGGCATGGCTGAGCCGCCGGCTGGGGATCCCTTATGTCGTCGAGTACAACGGGTCCGAAATCTCGATGAAGAAGAGCTTCGCCCAGCAAGGGTACGCTCATGAGGACCTTCTGCTTGCCGCCGAGGACGCCGTTTTCCGGCAGGCGACGCTGGTCTCGGTCGTCTCCGACCACGTCGCCGCAGACCTGATGCGGCGGGG
>JAOAGV010000181.1 GCA_026415575.1 Candidatus Sumerlaeia bacterium | reverse complement strand
ACCTTCCAGCCCCAATAAGGCCACAGTATGATCGAACGGCCTTATTCCGATTTCGGGAGAAGCGCCCTCCCTCCACCCGAATGAATGTAGCCATTGACATCCATCATCCGACGCAATCATTCTCATTTTTTGATTGCCGCGAATGGAACCCGCCAGTGGTGGGGTGGCCGAGCGGTTGAAGGCACCGGTCTTGAAAACCGGCAGGCGCAAGCCTCGTGGGTTCGAATCCCACCCCCACCGCCACGCTGGTCAAGAAATAAGGGCGGAGAACCGAGGGATGAGGGACGGAGGGCAGAAGCCGCGGATTGCGATTTCGTTGGGCGACCCGTCAGGCATCGGACCGGAGATTGCGTTGAAGGCTGTGGCCCGGGGCGAGATAAACGAGATATGCACGCCCGTGCTGGTCGGTTCGCCGGCAGTGTGTGAAGCGGTTTTGGCAACGCTGCATCTTCCGTTGAGGTTGCAGGTTGTTTCTGAAGTTCGCGAGCTTGTCGGCAAGCCGGAAGTTGCGCATGTGCTGTGTCCGGCAGCCTCAAAGGATGCCTCGGCAGGCCCGGTCGGAAAGGTGTCAGCGGAGTCGGGGCAACTGGCCTTCGAGGCGATTGACGAGGCGGTGCGGCGCATTCAGCAGGGTGAATTCGATGCTCTCTGCACGGCGCCCATCAGCAAGGCGGCGTTGAATTTGGCCGGCCATGCGTATCCGGGCCATACGGAGTTGCTGGCCGAAAAAGCGGGGGCCCCGCGTGTGGCGATGCTGATGGTTGGCGGCGGGGTGCGGGTGGTTCCCGCGACGATCCACTGCCCGCTGTCGAGCGTCCCATCAAGGTTGACGCAGGAAGACCTTGTGGAATTGCTCGAACTGATTCACCGCGCGATGGAGACGGACTTTGCGATTGCGCAGGCGCGGGTGGCCGTTTGCGGCGTCAACCCCCACGCCGGCGAAGACGGATTGCTCGGCAGCGAGGAACGGGCCATTATCGCGCCGGCAATCGCAGAGGCGCAGCGGCGGGGTATTCGCGCCGAAGGCCCTGTCCCCGCCGACGTGGTGTATCACCAGATGCGGCAGGGGCGCTGGGATTGCGTGCTGGCGATGTATCATGATCAGGCAATGATTCCCGTCAAGACTCTGGCGTTCGACCGCGGGGTCAACGTGACGCTGGGCCTGCCGTTTGTGCGCACCTCTCCCGATCACGGCACGGCGTTCGACATCGCCGGACGGGGCACGGCCCGTCCTTACAGTATGATTGCGGCGCTGCAACTGGCGGCAGAATTGACGCAGAACCGGTGGCGGCGAAATTCACGTTCGGCCGCGAACTGGCCGAATTGAAAGCAAATAGACTTGACGCAGGCCGGGGGACAGCCTATCAGGCCTCTTTACACGGGCGGAAGTCGCCCGCCAAAATCGGGGAGAGCCCAAACTCGCTCTCCGACCCAAAGCGTCAGGGCAATAGGCCGAGGTCAGCGGCCAGAAGTTGGAAAAAACAGATAGAACGGCGAAATGGGAAGGACTAACAGCTCAAAGAAAGGAACAAATATGGTCAGCATGGAAGGCGCAAAGGACAAAATGGCCAAAGGCAGTTGGGTGACTTATCGGCCGGAGATCAAGATTCACGACTGCACCATCCGCGACGGCGGCTTGATGAACGCGCATCGGTTCGAGGACGGCTTTGTCCGGGCGGTATTCGACACCCTTGTGGCCGCCGGTGTGGACTATATGGAGCTAGGCTATAAGACCGACAAGAAGCTGGCGTCGCCGTCGGATTTCGGCCCGTGGAAGTTTTGCGACGAGGACGACATGCGGCGCGTGATTCCCGAAGATAAGCAAGGCATCAAACTGTCGGTCATGGCGGATGCCGAACGCACCGACTATCACAACGATATTCTGCCCCGCGAAAAAAGCATCCTCGACTGCATCCGCGTGGCCACCTATATCCACCAAATCCCAACCGCACTGGATATGGTGAAAGACGCCCACGACAAAGGCTACGAGACGACTATCAACCTCATGGCGATTTCGACGGTGCGCGACGCCGAAATTATGGACGCATTGGACACCATTGCCAAAAGTCCCGTGGACGTGGTCTATCTGGTGGACAGTTTCGGCTCGCTGTATTCGGAGCAGATTCGCTATCTGACCCTCATGTATCTGCGCGCCTTGGAAGGCACGGGCAAGCAGGTCGGCATTCACGCGCATAACAACATGATGCTGGCGTATGCCAATACGATCGAGGCGTTGATTGTCGGCGCCAATCGTCTCGATGCGACCATCAATGGTCTGGGGCGCGGGGCGGGGAATTGTCCGCTGGAACTATTGATCAGTTTCCTGAAGAATCCAAAGTTTCACCTGCGTCCGGTCATCAAGTGCGTTCAGGAACACTTCCTGCCGCTGAGCAAAAAGATAGACTGGGGCTACAGCATTCCGTATCTGATTACCGGCTGGCTCAACGAGCATCCGCGGGCGGCGATTAAAGTCCGCGAGGGCAACAACCCCGACGACTATCTGACGTTTTTCGATCAGATGGTCGAAGAAGAGTAATGACGTTGGGCGCGCCTGTGTATGCCGGGAGTGTTCGGCCGTTGCCACATAGTACGCAAATCTAACCACTGCCCTGAGCGGGAAAAATCCCCCCGCACAGCACCAAGAGATCTGGATTGCGGCAGCCATGCTGCCGCTTTGCTGAAATCGTCCGTTGTCAGACAAAGCGTCGGCGCTGCGGAAAGGACCAAGGCTTTGTGGGGTTGATCTTGGCGCAAAAGAAAGCGGCAGCATGGCTGCCGCAGTCCAAAGCGGACGTTGGTGGGTCTGATTTAGGCGCAAAAGAAAGGGGCAGCATGGCTGCCGCAGTCCAAAACGGACGCTGAATTGTGTAGAATGACAAGCGCGCTGCCTCAGGCTATTTCCTTTTCGCCGCTCCAGTCAAAAAAAGCTACAGCATGATTGAATGACTTTCTCCTGATTTCGGGAGAAGCCCCTCAGCCTAGCGTCCGCCATACATTGCCGTTGACTTTTGGGCAAAAGGCCGCCCCATGTATGGGGAACATTTGCGCATGGCGCGCGAAAGGCATCGAACGGCGTGATTCAGATTCGCGGACTCAAGAAACGCTTTGGCCCCAAGGTCGTGCTCGACGGCGTGGACCTCGAAATTGAGCGCGGCGAAACACGGGTGGTCATCGGCCGCAGCGGTGAGGGCAAGAGCGTTCTCCTGAAGCATATCATCGGTCTGCTCGAACCCGACGCCGGCAGCGTCGAGGTGGACGGCATCCGGCTCGACTGGCGCAAAAAGGCCTCGCTGGCCAGCGTCCGCTCGATCGTCGGCATGTTGTTTCAAGGGGCTGCGCTGTTCGATTCGCTGAACGTTCGCGACAATGTGGCTTTTGCCCTGATTGAACATGGGAAACTCAGCGCCGATGAGATTGACCGGGTTGTCGAGCGGATGCTGGAACTGGTCAACCTGCCGGGTATTCAACATCTAAGCCCCGCCGAGCTGAGCGGGGGGATGAAAAAACGCGTGGGTCTGGCGCGCGCCCTTGCGTCCAACCCCAAAGTTATGTTGTATGACGAACCGACAACCGGCCTCGATCCGATCAATGCCGATGTCATCAACAAACTCATTCGAGACATGCAGCGCAAGCTGGGCATGACGTCTATCGTGGTGACGCACGACATGACCAGCGCCTTCGAGGTCGGCGACCGCATCTCGATGCTCCATCAGGGCCGAATCATTGAGACGGGAACGCCGGAGGAAATCCGCTCTTCATCGAATCCGATTGTGCGGCAATTTGTGCTGGGAACCTCGGAAGGTCCCGTGGAGGCGGAGCCGGTCCCGGCACGATAAGGGAGTTGCATAGCAACGGCTGAGGCGAAGGAAAATGCGAACGCGAAGACTGGAAATCATCGTTGGTGCAGTCAGTTTGACTGCGCTGGCCATCCTGATCGCCATTACCATCAACTTGAAAAAGTCCACCGTGTTTTCGCGGAAATATCCGCTGACCGTTTTGTTCAAAGATGTCAAGCGGCTGGCCGAGGGTGCACCGGTCTATGTCCACGGTGTGGTGCGCGGCGATGTCCGCAAGATTGAACCCAGCGGCATTCAATCCTATCCCGTGCGGGTGACGGTGATGCTCAAGGCGGGCACCACGCTGCATCGCGGCGCAAAATTTCGCATCGTCTCCGCAGGGTTGATGGGCGAAACCGAAATCGGCATCGAGGACACCAGCCCCACCGCACCGGTCTTGACCAGCGAGGACGAGATTTTCGGCATTCAGACGATGGACATTCACGAAGTGCTGGCAAAGGCGCCGGCTGTCATCAGCGATATTCAGGATGCCGTGGCGGGCGCGGCGGCGATTTTGGCTGACGAAAAAAACCGCGAGGCCTTCAGCAATGTTCTGGTTTCGGCCAGCTCGATTACCGGCAAAATTGACAGGGCCCTCGGCTCCAGCTCGGACGACATCACCAGCGCCATACGAAACATCCGCACGGCTTCCGAGCAGTTCAACCGTCTCATGGCGCGCGCCGAGGCCACACTCACTACGGTCAGCACCGACTTGACCGGCGCCGGCAGCGATCTGGCGCGGGCAGTTGCCGATGTCCGAACCAGCGCCACCCTCATGGTCGCGCGCCTGGAAGAGGCGGCTCGTCAGCTCAGCGAGGCCTCGCAGAAGGCCAACCAGCTGATTGCGCTTGCCGGGGATATTTTATCGGAAAACCGCGGCGATGCCCAGCGGGCCATTCAGGGACTAACCTCGACCACGGTGCATCTCGGCCAAATTCTTGCGCGCCTCAATCAGGGCGACGACACACTGGCACAGGTGCTTCTGGGCAACAAGTCCTCGGCTGACCTCAGCCAGTCCATCGCCAAGTTCAACGAGTCCATGGACATCCTGCAGAACTGGCTGCGGGGGCTGGACCGCTGGTTGACCGGCGCGCCGGATGAGCGTCGTCGCGTGGACATCCCCTATGACGGTGTCACGACGGGGGCAATCTCCGGCGGCAATCCCTCAGCAAAGCAGAAATAAAATGGCCGGCGACTCAAGCGAATTGCCCCGGAGCAACGGCGTTGGGGCCGCGGGTGCGGAGCCGGCTTTGCCAGTTCCGCCGCAACCGTCGGCGCGATTCCCGCGGGGGCATTCGCTGCTTGCTTCGCTTGCCGCGCTGGTGGCCGCTTTGGGCTTTCTCGCATGGCAGGCAGTAGCGTTTCCGCAAATCAACGACGATGCGCATATTACGTTTCGCGTGGCGCGCCACCTTGCCGACGGCCGGGGCATGGTGTTCAATCCCGGCGAACGGCGGCAGGTCTCCTCGACGCCGCTGTATTGTCTGCTCTTGGCGGCGACGCGATGGGCGGTCGGCGCGGACTTGCCGCAAGCAGCCCGCTTCTGGGAATTTATCTTTCTGTCCGCATGCGTGATTCTTCTGTGGTGGATGATCGTTGAACTCA
>JAOAGV010000017.1:26922-56071 GCA_026415575.1 Candidatus Sumerlaeia bacterium | reverse complement strand
CCGCCGCATCCATTGGTCCATCGGTCGCTCGCGCTCGGTGGCCAGCCACGCCAGAGCGCGCTGTACCTTGGGCGATGCCGGATCGTTGGCCTCGCCCGTGGCGAGAGCAAACACGCCGCGATGCAGTGGTTTTTCGCGGAGCGTGCCGTCGAAATAGAAAACACGGCTTTCGGCAAGGGTCGAGCAAAACAGGTTGAATCCGTCGTATTCGTGCGCGGCCAGCGCACTGCTGAGCATGTCTGCAATGGCAATGGGTGATTTCTGTCGTGCGGCATCAAGCGCCAGAAGACCGCGCGAGCGCAAAGGCCCCTGCGGCACTCCGGTACGCGGCCGATTGGTCACCGCCACGACCATCCCCCACTGATTGACGGCCAGCCAAGTGCCGCCGGCCAGAGAGTCGCAGCCGCCAAACACACGCGGCTTGGCACACAACAACCGCGGCGGCTCGCCCGGACGATCATAGCGTTCGTCGCGGTTGGCAGCGACTACCAGCGGCCATTCGGGAACCACCCCGCGCAGGATCAGCAACAAACACATGACGCCGCGCCGTCCATATTGTCATTTCCAACCACGAGCAAAGATGATTGCCTTGCCGCAGCATGTCAAGCCGCACGTTGGCATGGGCGTCATCCCGATAGGGCGCGACCGACGGACAAAAAAATATGGGCATAACGCCCATATCGCAAGGGAGCTCCGCCTGCCGCCGTGCGGTTGCCGCTACATGTTTTGCTTGGCGAGGTCAACCAACTTGGGCGGGGTTTTGCGAGGAACCACCTTGAGGCGGTTGCTCAAGATTTCCTGATACGCCACAGCGCCGGCGTCGCTGGGGTCGTTGGCTTTGACCAAATGCTTGGCCCCGCCATACAGATCGCGGCTGCGGCGCATAATCACATTGACCAGCAGGTAGCGTCCCCTGCGGGTCTTGGCCAGATGGGCCAAGTTTTCGTGAAACAATGTAGGCGCGCTAATTTTTCTTTTCCTCCACTTCAAACTCCGCATCCACCACTTCGCCTTCGGGTGAAGGTGTTGGGGATGCTTCCGATTTTTCGCCCGACGGCGCGGCCGTTCCGCCCGTCGTGCGTTGGTAAAGCGAAGCAGATAGGCGGTGCTGCGCCTTTGTCAAGCGTTCAATGCCGCGTTTAATTTCATCAACCGGCCCTTGGTGCATGGCCTTGCGCAGCTCGCGGCATTCTTTTTCGACGGTCTCGCGATCGCTGGGCGTAATCTTGTCGCCCAGTTCCTTCAGCGTTTTTTCGACCGAGTAAATCAGCGCATCGGCTTCATTGCGAAGTTGCGCCTCGGCCCGCCGCTTCCGGTCCTCATCGGCATGCAGGGCCGCGTCCTTGACCATCCGTTGGATTTGTTCTTCGCTCAGACCCGACGAGGACTCAATCCGGATGCGCTGCTCTTTTCCCGTGCCGAGATCGCGCGCCGAAACATGCACAATCCCGTTGGCATCTATGTCGAAGGTAACTTCGATTTGGGGAACGCCCCGCGGCGCCGGCGGAATGCCGATTAGGTCAAACCGGCCAAGCGTGCGGTTGTCGCACGCCATTTCACGCTCGCCCTGCAGGACGTGGATGCTGACGGCCGACTGATTGTCTGTGGCCGTGGAGAAAATCTCGCTTTTCTTCGTCGGGATTGTGGTGTTGCGCTCGATCAGCCGCGTGAACACACCGCCCAACGTTTCGATCCCCAGCGACAGCGGCGTGACGTCGAGCAGAAGGACGTCGGTGACGTCACCGCCGAGCACGCCGCCTTGAATGGCCGCCCCGACGGCCACGACTTCGTCGGGATTGACACTATGGTTGGGTTCTTTGCGGAAAATCTTGCGTACGAGCTCCTGCACCATGGGAATGCGCGTCGAGCCGCCCACGAGGATTACCTCGTCAATGTCTTCGGGCGAAAGACCGGCGTCCTTCAGCGCATTCTTGCAAGGCTCAATGGTTCGCTCAACCAGCGGGCGAATCAACTGTTCGAGCTTGGCCCGCGTCAGCACGTAGTTCAGATGTTTGGGGCCGGACTGGTCGGCCGTAATAAAGGGGAGATTGATTGTGGTTTCGAGCGTGGTCGAAAGTTCGCACTTGGCTTTTTCGGCGGCTTCTTTCAGCCGCTGCAAAGCCATGCGGTCCTTGCGAAGGTCTATCCCGTAGTCGCGCAGGAATTCCTCGGCCAGCCAGTCCATGATCACTTGGTCAAAATCGTCACCGCCCAGATGGGTGTCGCCGTTGGTGCTTTTGACCTCGAAAACGCCCTCGCCGATTTCAAGAATCGAGATGTCAAAGGTGCCGCCGCCGAGGTCATAGACCGCAATGACCTCATCCTTCTTGCGGTCGAGACCGTAGGCCAGTGCGGCCGCCGTCGGCTCGTTGATGATGCGTTTGACATCGAGGCCGGCAATTCGGCCGGCGTCTTTGGTGGCTTGACGTTGGGCGTCATTGAAATAGGCCGGAACGGTGATGACTGCTTCGGTAACTTTTTCGCGGAGGTATTCCTCGGCAGTTTGGCGCATCTTCTGCAGAATCCGGGCGGAGATTTCCGGGGGCGTGATTTGCTGGCCGCGGACTACAACAACCGCGTTGCCTTGGGCGTCGCGAGCGACCTTGTAAGGCACTTTCTTGATTTCCTCGGACACCTCTTCCAGTTTGCGGCCCATAAACCGCTTGATCGAGTATATCGTATTCTCGGGGTTGGTGATGGCTTGGCGCTTGGCGACAGTCCCCACCAGACGTTCATCTTTGTCAGTGAAGGCCACAACCGATGGGGTCGTGCGCGATCCCTCGGCATTTGTGAGCACCTTGGGCTCTCCGCCCTCCATGATGGCCACACAGGAATTGGTTGTGCCCAAGTCTATTCCGATAACGCGCCCCATGACAGCCTCCCTTGTTCAGTCTTAGACCTTGCGAAAACAGGATTCAAGAAAGCGCCGGAAACAGGCTCCCGTCAGATGTGCCGTCTCGTCATTCCGAAAGCGGAAGTTCGCATGCCACAAAATGGTTCCCCCCGTTGGCCGGGAATCCTCGGAACTGGGCGGACAGAACTGCTTCATCGGCGCAGATTCGGCATGGGCCTCGATGGTCGCTTTGCCGGCACATGCAGACGATCTTGACTTGCCATAATCATCCTTCTCTGGCACACTTGGGTTTGAATTCTCCATGGGAATCCGGTCTTGTCAAAGGAAAACAGAAACAGGCCGGAGCCGCGACGGGCGGCCCCGGCCCTTTCTACCGTTCAACGGTTTTCTGTTCTTTCGATCGTGTGTGACCGCCTTAGTATTCCGGAGGCATGTGGCCGCCGCCGCCGCCTTTGGTCTCTTTCTCTTTGATCTCGGTCACAAGGCACTCGGTCGTGATGAGCAGACCGGCAACGCTGGCCGCGTTCTGCAGCGCCGTCCGCGCCACTTTCGTCGGGTCAATGATGCCCGCCTCGATCATGTCCTCGAACTCCATGGTCTCGGCGTTGAAGCCCACGGTGGCCTTCTTCTGCTCTTTGATCTTCTCGACCACGATCGAGCCTTCAGCCCCGGCGTTTTGGGCGATCCACCGGGCAGGCGCTTCGAGCGCTTTGCGAACAATCTCCGCGCCGATGGCCTCGTCGCCTTCGAGCTTCAGGTCGCTGACGGCCTTGGCCGCGCGAATCAACGCCACGCCGCCGCCGGCCACGATGCCTTCTTCGACCGCCGCCCGTGTGGCATGGAGAGCGTCCTCGACCCGCGCTTTGCGCTCCTTCATCTCGACCTCGGTGGCCGCGCCGACTTTGATGACCGCCACGCCGCCCGACAGCTTCGCCAGGCGCTCCTGCAGCTTCTCGCGGTCATAGTCCGAGGTGGTCTCCTCGATCTGCAACCGCAGCTGATCGCAGCGGCCCTTGATCGCGCTCTTCGAGCCGGCACCCTCGATGATCGTCGTGTTCTCTTTCTCGACGCGCACCGTCTTGGCGCGGCCCAAGTCATCCAGACGGGTGTTCTCCAGTTTGAATCCCGCCTCGTCGCTGATCACCTTGCCGCCCGTAAGAATTGCGATATCTTCGAGCATGGCTTTGCGGCGGTCGCCAAAGCCGGGGGCTTTGACCGCGACGCACGGCAACGTGCCGCGCAGCTTGTTGACCACCAGCGTCGCCAGAGCCTCGCCCTCGACTTCCTCGGCGATGATCACCAGCGACTTGCCCGCCTGCACGACACGCTCGAGCAGGGGCAGCAGGTCCTTCATCGAGGAAATCTTCTTGTCGTGAATCAGAATCAGCGGGTTCTCCAGCTCGCACGTCATCTTTTCGGCGTCGGTCACAAAGTAGGGCGACAGATAGCCTTTGTCGAACTGCATGCCCTCGACCACGTCGAGCGTGGTGTCAATGCTCTTGGCTTCCTCGACCGTAATGACGCCGTCCTTGCCGACCTTGTCCATGGCATCGGCAATCAGTTCGCCAATGGTCTGGTCGTTGTTGGCCGAAATCGCGGCCACTTGGGCAATCTTTTTGTGATCGCGCGTTTCGACGCTCTGTTTCTTGATTGCGGCAACAGCGGCCTCGACCGCCTTGTCAATGCCGCGCCGCAGCGCCATGGGGTTGGCCCCGGCGGCGACATTGCGCATGCCTTCGCGATAGATGGCCTGCGCCAACACGGTGGCCGTGGTGGTTCCATCGCCGGCCACATCGCTGGTCTTGCTGGCCACTTCGCGCACCATCTGGGCGCCCATGTTCTCGTAGGGATCTTCGAGTTCGATCTCCTTGGCAACGGTCACGCCGTCCTTGGTGATCGTGGGCGCGCCGAACTTCTTATCGAGCACCACATTGCGGCCTTTCGGCCCCAACGTGACCCGCACTGCTTCAGCGAGTTTGTCCACGCCGCGCAATACGGCCGCTCTCGCTTCTTCGCTGAAGAGCAATTGCTTGGCCATGACAGATTCAGTCCTCCTTCCATTTGAGTATCGCAGGGCTTGGCCCTGACGATTCGGCACCGCGGTCGTTTGGCCAGTCGCGGCGCCCTTGCACCGAGGCGGGACTCGACTTCGGGACTGCCCCGCCGTCTTACGCCGTTACTTCTTCTTTTGGCAGGTCCCTTCGATGATTCCGTAGATCTCATCTTCCTTGATGATGAGATACTCGACACCGTCAATCTTGACGTCGCTGCCCGAATACTTCCCGAACAGCACCTCGTCGCCGACCTTCACGTTCATCGGCAACAACTTGCCGTCCTCGTTCATCCGGCCCGGTCCGACGGCAATGACCTTGCCCCGCTGGGGCTTCTCCTTTGCGGTGTCGGGGATGATAATCCCGCCAGCTGTTTTCTCCTCCGCCTCTTCGAGGCGTTGCACGAGGACCCGATCACCGAGAGGTTTAATTGGCATTGGCAATCTCCCTCCTTTCAAGGGGTTGGGGGTTTTTCCCACTTCCGTGGGATTATTCCGTCCTTGGCCCGCGAGAGACTTTATTAACCACGCCCCTCATCGGAAGGACTTAATTGACAGAATCTTTTGAAAAGCAAGACAGAGACCACGAAGGCAGGAGAGGCGGGAATATGAGGATAAATATTTTTATTTCAATTATTTATGTTTAGGTGAGGCGATCACAGGAGTGCTCAACCACCCCCGCCCTACAAATGATGTGTTTCCAAATGACACATTCTTTCGGGAGTGATTTCCGATGTGCATAAAAATGAACCATACTGAAAAAGGCCAACAGAACGGCTACGTTTGTTACCATAATCCGGTTCACCCATAATCCCGTCATTACGAGGTGCCACAAAACGGCTCTTGGCAATGACGGCATAGGCGGCGGAAATGGCGATATGGAGGATTTTTTTGCGACCCGATACACGACCGCATAATCATAATGCGCAAAAGAAAAAAGACGGAAGAAACAAAAGTAACAGAAAGAACATTCTTTACTTTCGCAGACAGGATCTTCCGCCTGCACCCGTTGTTCTTTCAGTGCTTTCTGTTTCTTCCGCCTTGCCTTTTTGAGGCAATTCTCTGGCGCCTACATGTTCACCCACTTGCCGCCGGCCGCGCTGCTCTTGACCGCCTTGGTGATGAAATAGATGCCCATGCGGCCGTCCTCGACGTTGGCATACTTCGACCCATCGCACGAGAACGGTTTGCCTTCGTTGTATTTGCGCACGTCTTCCTCGAAGCAACGATGCAACCGCCCAAACGCATCATGAAAGGCTTCCGGATGGCCCGGCGGAATGGTGGACTCGGCCGCCAGTGCCGCCAAAGTCTCCTTGCCCAGTTTCTCGATGAAGCCGTCCTTGCTGTCCGGGCCCACGCAACCGCGCCAGTAGGTGCGGTCGCCTTCGCCGTTCATCATCACGGTGATGGATTCGGGCGCTTCCTGCACCCAGCGCAGCGTGCCCTTGGTGCCGGCGACTTCGATGCCGAGGTCGTTCTTGTGGCCGATGCAAATTTGCGAGGCGCGCACGAGCGCCCGCCCGCCGTTGTTTAGTTCGCAATAAACTGTAAAGTGGTCATCGAGTTTGCGGCGTTCGACGAAAATCTCCAGATGCGCGCTCAACCGCTTGACCTCGAGGCCGGTTACATAGCGCAGCTGCATCAGCGCGTGCGTGCCGATGTCGCCTCCGCAGCCGCTGGCCCCGGCCCTCTTGGGATCCACGCGCCACTCCGCCTGCATGACGCCCTTGTCCTCGGCGCGCTCAGACAGCCACCCTTGGATATAGTAGGAATCCACCCAGCGCACCTCGCCGATCAGGCCACCGCGCACGATGGCGCGCGAGAGCCGGCTGGTCCAGTGGCCCAAGTACGTGTGTGCCACGCCGAACGGCACCTTGTATTTTTTCACCGCTGCCACCAGCTTGTTGGCCTCTTCAAGCGTTACGGTCAGCGGCTTTTCGCAGAACACCGGAATGCCCGCCTTGATCAGCTTCATCGCCGGATCGAAATGCACGTGGTTCGGCGTCACGATCAGGGCATAGTCAATCCGTTCGCCGACGGGCTTTTTCGACTCCGCCGCGATCATTGCGTCATAGCTGGGGTAGCCCTGAATGGGATACGGCCATTTTTCGGCCTCCTCCATGGCCACCTTGGGGTCGGGATGGAGCGCGCCACAGACCACCCGCCGCGTCCCGTCCATGTGGATGGAGCGCTGGTGGGGCCAGACAATAAACGCCCCGCCGCCGCCGCCGACCAAGCCGACTTTGAGAACTCTTTGGGACATGAGTTGTTCTCCTTTGCATTTGGATTTCCAGCCCGCATGTTTCAATCCTGTGGGCCTTGCAGCCGTTGAGAATTAGATGGCGCCTACTGCGAATGCAAACCCCATCGTCAGGAACGACCGCGCCCTGTCAAGTTCAAAGCGCATGGCGGCGGAATCGGATGGAAGAACGCCTGCCACGAAGTCTATGATGTCCAAATCCGGTGCGGACAGAATACCACCATGGATGAGGTCGGGGTGGAATGCAAAACTTCAGCAGTCGGGGTGGAACCCGACCCTCCACCGTGCGGAAAAGGGAATTGGGTCGGGGGGAGAACCCGACCCTCCACGATGTGCAAATCGAATTTGGGTCAGCCAGAAACTCGAAACTTCTACGGTAGCGAGGGCACGCACCGCCAGCCCGCCATTCCGTCAGTTGCCGATGCTGCCCCACTGCTGGTAAGGAATTCCCCAGACGTTCCACTGCCCGTCGCGGTAATTTCCGCCTAAGCGATAAATATCGCCGTCGCTGATGGTCCCATTGGTGGGATCATAGGGGCGGACATTTCCGCCATTGGGCCAGGAATCATTGGAGCTGAAATCGTCATCGCGGTCGGGCCCCAATCCCTGAATGCAAAAGCAATCAAAGCCGGTGACCGTCACCTGCTCGCTGGCGATTTCGTAATAGGGGGCAAACCGGTCGTCGTCTGCCGCCAGCCCCCAGTTGGTGAAAAATGGATCTACAGGGACGGAGGTCAAATATGACACGGGCGTGGTAACCTGCTTCAGGCCGTATTGGGTGGTGCTGCGAATATCATTATCTTGATCGAGAGGATAACAGTTCCAGTCCACCCGATAGGCTTCCCACGCCACGGCGATGGTTCGGATGTCCGTCTTGCACCGGCTGACTTTCGAGCGAACCTGCGCTTCCAGAAAGTTCGGAATGGCAATGGCCGCCAGAATGGCGATGATGGCCACGACGATGAGGAGTTCGATGAGGGTAAAACCGGCTTTTACTTTGCGATGCATTTACCCAACCTCCTGTTTATAAATGTTATAATTTTAGTGCCCCGCGCTTTTGACCGAGGGCCATACGGGTGTTCATAGGACCTTATTTTGCGAACGTCAAGTTGTTTTTGCCTTCGGAGCATATTATGCTTGCTCTACTACAAACCTTGTTTGCACGCAACGATACCGAATCATACTTTTTTCGCGTTGGTGTCTTTGTTTAAAATTCTGATTGCAAGATTTACGGGGGGAACGCTCTGTCCGCTTTTTTTGTATTGCACGCGGGCCGAGTGGTTGACTATTCTCTTGTTTGTCAGTTTGCAAAGGGCGGGCTGGAAAAAACAGCATTTTGTAGCAGGAAAGCCAGACAGGTTCATTCAGCAAGGAGAGGCATGATGCGGTTGCGATGTTCATTTTGCGGGCGCGACCAACACCAAGTGCGAACCCTCTTCCGGGGTCTGCCCAACAAGCAGTCGGCCGCAACCGTCTATATCTGCGACGAGTGCATCCACCAGTGCCACGAGCGCTTGCGCAGCGACCGAATGGCGCAGCCCGATGAAGCATGCCTCGAAGGCATGCGCGAGGTGCCGACCCCGAAACAGATCAAAGAGGCCCTCGACCAGTATGTGATCAGCCAGGAGCGGGCGAAAAAGATTCTCGCCGTCGCCGTCCACAACCATTACAAACGCATTCAGCACAATACGCTCGCCGACGAAGTCGAGATCGAAAAGAGCAACATTCTTCTGATCGGACCGACCGGTTCGGGAAAGACGCTCCTTGCGCGAACGCTTGCCCGCATTCTGGCCGTACCGTTTGCCATCGCCGACGCCACGACTCTAACGCAGGCCGGTTACGTCGGCGAGGATGTGGAAAACGTTCTTTTGCGGCTTCTGCAAAACGCCAACGGCGACAAAGAGCGCGCGCAGCGCGGCATTGTCTATATAGACGAAATAGACAAAATTGCCAAGACGACGCAAAATGTTTCGATTACGCGCGACGTATCGGGTGAGGGGGTTCAGCAGGCGCTCCTGAAAATCCTTGAGGGGACGGTGGCCAATGTGCCGCCGGCCGGCGGGCGCAAACATCCGCATCAGGAATACATCCAGTTGGATACGACCAACATTTTGTTTATCTGCGGCGGCGCGTTCAGCGGCCTGCCGGCGATTATCGAGCGCCGGATTGGACGCAAAGTGCTCGGATTCGGCGCCGACGTGAAGAGCCGCAAGGAACGGCGGATCGGCGAAATTCTGTCCCATGTGACGTATCAGGACTTGCTCAAGTATGGAATGATCCCGGAGTTTGTCGGGCGGTTTCCGATTGTCTCCACCCTTGATGAGTTGGGCGAGGATCAGTTGGTGGCGATATTGACCGAACCGCGAAACGCCCTTGTTCGGCAGTATCAAAAGCTGTTCGAGATGGAAGGCGTCGAGTTGCGCCTGACCGACAAGGCGTTGCGGGCGATTGCGCAGAAGGCCGTCAAGACGGAAACCGGGGCCCGCGGCCTGCGTACGATCATCGAGGATCTCATGTTGGATTTGCTGTATGAGCTGCCAACCCGCGCGCCGGAAGTGTCTGAGTGCATTATAGACGACAAGGTAATCCTCGGCGAAGGCGAGCCGGTGTTTATTCCGCGCGAGGATGAACCCCGCTTGCGGGCAGGTTGACAGATCATGGTTCCCTCCGAAGAAAAACCATCCACCCATTTGCTGCCCATCGTGGCGTTGAAGGACTTGGTGGTTTTCCCCCACAACCTGACGCCGATTTCGGTCGGCCGCCCGCGGTCGGTCGAGGCAATGGAGCAGGCCGCGGTCAACAAGAACCTCGTGGTGATGGTGGCGCAGAAAAACCTGTCAGTTGAAGATCCGAAGCCGCGGGACTTGTACGTCGTGGGCACGGTGGCGGAAGTGCTGCAATCGCTGCGGATGCCCGACAACACGATGCGGGCTCTGGTCGAGGGCAAGTATGTGGCGCGCGTCGAACAGTGTTACGAGCGCGGCCAGTATTTGCAGGGACAGACCTCGCCTTTGAACATCCGGGTGGAAACGGGCAAGGAAATTGAGGCGATGGCCCGCGCCGTCATCAAGCAGTTCGAGGAGTATGTGCGGCTTTCCGATCGCGTGCCCGAAGAGGCAACCGTCCGGCTTCAGGTGCTCGAGGATCCCCTGCAGATCGCCTATGCCATCGCCAACTACTTGCAGATCAAGATCAGCGAGAAGCAGACGGTGCTGAGCGCGACCAGCCTGCGGCGCAAGCTCATGTTTCTTTCAAAGATCCTGACGCGGGAAAATGAGCTTCTGGAGATCGAGCAAAAGATTCTCACGCAGGTCAGAACCAAGATAGACAAGTCGCAAAAGGAATATTTTCTCAGCGAGCAGTTGCGCGCGATCGAAAAAGAACTCGGAATGTCGGACGACGAGGAGTCGGATCTGGCCGAGTTGCGCGCGCGCATGCTAAAAACACCGTTGAGCAAGGAAGCTCGCGAAAAAGTTGAGCGCGAAATAGCGCGGCTGTCCAAGATGACCGCGCTCTCACCGGAAGACTCCGTCTCCCGCACCTACATCGAGTGGATTCTGGACATGCCGTGGGGCAAGCTGACCAAGGACCGGCTGGATTTGAAGCGGGCGCAGAAGATTCTCGATGCCGACCACTACGGGCTGGTCAAGGTCAAGGAGCGGATCATCGAGTTTTTGGCTGTGCGCCGGCTGGTGGATGAGATCAAGGGACCCATTCTGTGTTTCGTGGGGCCGCCGGGGGTCGGCAAGACCTCGCTGGCGCGTTCGATTGCGCGAACGCTCGGACGGCGGTTTGTCCGTGTCTCGCTGGGTGGCGTTCGCGACGAGGCGGAAATCCGGGGCCATCGCCGAACGTATGTCGGCGCCCTGCCGGGCAAGATCGTCCAGTCATTGAAGAAAGCCGGTTCGATGAACCCGGTTTTTCTGCTCGATGAAGTGGACAAGATGAGCGCGGATTTTCAAGGCGATCCTTCGGCCGCTTTGCTCGAAGTCCTCGATCCGGAACAAAACCGCGCCTTCAACGACCACTATCTGGAGATTGATCTCGACCTGTCGCGCGTCCTGTTCATCACAACGGCCAACACAACCGAAGGCATCCCGCCCGCGCTGGTGGACCGCATGGAGATCATCCCGCTGTCCGGCTATACGGAAGACGAGAAAGTCTGCATTGCCGAGCAGTTTCTGATCCCGAAGCAAATCAAGGCCAACGGTCTTTCGCGCCGCAGCATCCAGTTCACTTCCGAGGCTATTACCACCATCATTCGCGGCTATACGCGGGAGGCCGGCGTGCGCAATCTTGAACGCGAGATTGCCACGATCTGCCGAAAAACGGCCAAAGAAATTGTCGGCGGCGAGGACGGCTCGAAGGCAAAAGCAAGCAGCACGGGAAAACCTGCGCGGCGGTATCTAATCACGGCCGCACGCGTCCGCCAGCTGCTGGGGCCAAAACGGTTCGACGATCTCGAACCCCAGAAACACCCCGAAGTGGGCTTGGCCACAGCATTGGCATGGACCGAGGTCGGCGGCGAAATCCTGCCGACCGAGGTCACGGTCATGCGCGGCAAGGGCAATCTGTTTCTGACAGGCAACCTCGGCGAGGTAATGCAGGAGTCGGCCAAAGCCGCGCTAAGCTATATCCGGTCGCGCGCCGACCGGCTCAACGTATCGCCCGACTTTTACCGCTGCACCGACATCCACGTCCACGTGCCCGAAGGCGCCATTCCCAAGGACGGCCCCTCGGCCGGTGTTGCCTTGGCGACCTCGATGGTTTCGGCGCTCAGCAACACGCCGGTCCGCCAAGACTTGGCCATGACGGGCGAAATCACGCTGCGCGGCAAGGTGCTGAAGATCGGGGGCTTGAAGGAGAAGATTCTGGCGGCCCACCGGGCACGGATCAACACAGTGATTATCCCAAAGAAAAACCGGGACGATCTGGAGGAACTGTCGAAAAAAATTCGCCGGCAAATGAAATTTGTCCTCGCCGAGTCCATTGACGATGTCCTGCGGGCTGCTCTGGCCTCGAAAACCCGCAAATCAAAAGGTGGCGAGGGACGGCGCACCCGCTGCGCAAAGCCCAAGTCCTGATGCCCGACGAGTGAAACCTCCGTTTCGATGATCGGAACCCTTACAGCCGTCGCTACCGGCGGGCTTCTGGTTTCGGCCCTGCTCAATGCCGCCCATGCCGCGTTGTTTTCCCTGCAAACCGACCAGCTGGACGCGCTCGAACGCCGCGGGCGGCACGGACTATTTGCCGCGCGGGGTCTGCTGGCCTTCCGCGAAGAAACCCGCCTGACGATTTTGATCGCCGAGCGTGGGGCCGGTTTTCTGGCCGCCGCTGCCGTGTTTCTCCTTGTTCGCCACATTTCCCCTATGCCGACGGTTCTCAATGCCTGCATTGCTGCGGCCATCGCTGCCGCTGCAATTGTCCTGTTCGGACGGCTGATTCCCCGCGTTCTGGCGCGCTGCTACAATGAGCCGACGGCAATGTGGAGCGCACGGACGCTGGTCGGCCTGACGGTTCTTCTGGCGCCCATTCGCTGGGCTGTGGTGTTTTTTTCCGGTTTGCTGACCGGCGGCTGGAGGGATTTCGGTTCGGGTTCGGCTGCGGTCGCCGGCGAAGGACAAGCCTTGTCGGCCCTACCGGTGCTCAACGGGGAGATCGAACATCCGGAACGCGAACTCATCGCCAGCGTCATTGAATTCAGCACCCTGTTTGCCGGTGAAATCATGACGCCCCGGCCGGAAATTCTGGCCTTTCCCGACGATCTTTCGCAGGAGCAGATGCTGGCCCGCATGCACCGCTGCAAATTCAGCCGCGTGCTCGTGTATCGCGAGACGCTCGACCAGATCGCCGGTCTGTTGCACGTCAAAGATGTCTTGCTGAATCCCGAGACAGACTATCATGAGTTGCTGCGCAAGCCGCTGGTGGTGCCGGAGACGAAGCGCCTGCCCGACCTGCTGCGGGAGTTCCGGCGCGCGCGCGTTCATCTGGCCGTGGTGTGCGACGAATTCGGCCGCACGGCCGGCGTTGTAACGCTCCAAGACCTGCTCGAGGAGATCGTCGGCGAAATTTTCGATGAAAACCGTCGTTCGCCCCAAACCATCCGCCCGCTGGCCGCAAACGTATGGCTGGCTTTGGGACGGACGCCGGCGGACAATCTGGCTGAGACGGTCGGACTGACGTTGCCCGAAGAGCTCGGTCGGACTCTTGCGGGGTTTTTCGCCAACCGTCTGGGACGCATCCCTGAGGTCGGCGATTCGATCGTGGAAAATGGCTATAGCATCACCGTGCAACGTACGGCGGGGCGGCGTGCCACGATTTTGCGCATCGAGCGTTTGGCCGCAAAAACCGGCGACACTGAATCCGACGGCGGAGGCCGTCCGCAATGACTCTTTTGGTCGAGACCCTCATATCCGCTGCGGCGATTCTGCTTCTTGTGGGAATGGCGGGGTTTTGTTCGGGCGTCCTTGGCGCGCTCGTAGCGGCACATCGGTTTCGTTTGCGGCCGGGAGCCCCCCACTCGAACACCGCTGCGACTCGGCGGGTGGAGTGGCTGGCGGAAAACGCCCAGCGGATACAGTTCGCCGTTCTGATTGTCTCGACCGTCGCGGCATCCGGCGCGGCTGCGGCGGCAATCCTTGCTTCCGATGCGTTTGTCCGCCTGCTGGATTTTCCGCCCGATTGGCGCACCCGCGGCCTTGCGCTGGCACTTGTTTTTCTTCTTCTCCTTGTCGCAGGGGAAACTGTTCCCCAGCGCCTGTTCCGCCGGTCCGGTCAGCGAACTATCGCCCGCCTCGCAGGCCCGATCCGGGGGGTGATGGCCGGCGTCGGATTCCTCGCCGATGCACTCATGGAGCTGGCACGTCTGCTGTTCTGGCTGCTTGCCGGCCGCAAAGCGGTTCCATCCGACGTGCTGATTCCCGCCGAACCTTGGTCCGCCCTTCTGGCCGAGGCGACGGAGCCCGCGCCCACGCCGGGCAGCGACGATGCGCTCGAGCGCCGGATGATTCAGGCCGTCTTTGCCCTTGAGCGAATCCGGGTGCGGGAAGCCATGCGGCCGATCGCCGATCTGGTGGCCGTCCGGTTGCCTGAAAGCGTGGAGGCGGTGCGGCGTCTGGCGCGCGAGACCGGCTACTCGCGCTTTCCGGTCTACCGCGACCGCATCATCAACCTGTGCGGATATGTGGACATTTACGACATTCTCGGCGCCGGCGGGATGGAGAACAAGTCGGTGGAAGATTTCGTGCGCGAGCCGTTGTATGTGCCCGAAACCTTGCGCCTCGATGTGCTGCTTCGCGAACTTCTTCAAGGCCGCCACAAAGTGGCGTTTGCCGTGGACGAATACGGCGCGTGCAGCGGCTGGGTTACGCGCGAAGACCTGCTCGAAGAAATCGTCGGGGAAATCGAAGATGAGTTTGACAGGGGGCGCGAGCCGTTTCGCCGCGAAAGCGACCACAGCTGGCTGGCCCAAGCCTCGCTGCGCATCGAGCAAATCCGCCAGATCACCGGCCTGCAACTGCCTTCCGATGGTTTTGACACACTCGGGGGCTATTTGTATGACCGACTGGGGCGCATTCCGCGCGTCGGCGATGTGGTGGTGGACGCCGGCGCACGGTTTGAGGTGACGGAGATGGACCAGCGGCGTATTGTTGCCGTGCGGATTGTCCTGCCACCGGCTGGGCCAAACTCGGAATCGAAAACATGATTCTTGCAGGTGGGGGGCGAAAAAATCTGCCGGCAGAACGTCGGCTAAACGAAGCCGTTGGAGAGCGTATTTTGTTCCAACCTTCGCGTGCCGTTGGAGCCCAAAAACCCCACCGCAATGAGAACGGCATGCATCCCATTCGACAGGGTCGTGCTGGCATCGCGCATACGGTCGGGGTGGAACCCGACCCTCCAGTGGGGGACACCTTCTACGGCGTCCACAACCAAGTGGTATGGACCCGACTGGAAGCGGATGCGGTCGGGGTGGAACCCGACCCTCCAGTGGAAGGACGCCTTCTACGGCGTCCGAATCCATAAAGGAAAAAGATAAAACCAAAATCGCGCGGTCGGGGTAGAACAGGATACGTGCTCGGCCATGCGTTCGTCGGCGCTTCGGTGTATTGGGAAACGGGCATTTTTTATTGACACCCGAAAGGCCGACCGTATACTTCCCATGCCGTAGTTGATTGCGCGGGAACATGCAATCGCCGCGCGGAAAAATGGCCAACTTCGGGAAGCAAGGTGCAGACGGGTCATGGCGCCGGTCGTTGAAACGGTAGGGCTTACGAAAATCTACACGTTGGATTTTCTGGACGTCGAATACGGGCGTCTGAAGCTGCGTCTTCGCCCGTCGCGGCGGCAGCGTGTGGCGCTCAAGGACCTCGACCTGTCGGTCGAGGAAGGCGAGATTTTTGGCCTGCTGGGGCCGAACGGCGCAGGCAAAACCACAACGCTCAAAATCCTGATGGGAATTATTTTCCCGACACGCGGCAGCGCGAAAATCCTCGGCCGGCCGCTTGGAGACAAGTGGGCCAAAGCCAACCTCGGTTTCCTGCCCGAAAACCCCTACTTCTACGACTATCTGACCGGGCGCGAGTTTCTCAAATACTACGGCCAGCTCTACGGCATTCCGTGGCGGGAGCGTGCCCGCCGCGCCGATGCGCTCCTCGAGAAAGTTGGTCTTCGCGACGCCGCCAACCTCCCGCTCAAGGGCTACTCGAAAGGCATGCTGCAGCGCGTCGGGCTGGCGCAGGCGTTGCTCAACGACCCGCGCGTGGTTATTCTGGACGAGCCGCAGTCGGGTCTTGACCCGATCGGGCGGAAGGAAATCCGCGACCTAATTTTGGGACTGCGTGAGGAGGGGAAGACGGTCTTTTTCTCCTCGCACATTCTGTCGGACGCCGAGATGGTCTGCGACCGTGTGGCCATTCTCTATGGCGGCGAGTTGAAGAATCTGGGCAAGCTGAGCGACCTGCTTTCGGCACGGATCAAGGAATATGAAATTGTGGCGCGGGGGATTCCGCCGGCGGTTCTCGACCAATGGCGGCCGCGGGCTGACCGCGTTCTGGTGCAGAAAGACGAGGCGATGATCATCGTGCGGCGGGAGAATGAGGCGCGCGAGATCCTGTCCAGTTTGCAAGGCTTGGGGGCAACACTGGTGAGTTTCAATCCGCGTCGCGAGACGCTGGAAGAATACTTTATCGCGCAGGTTCGAGGCGAAGCCAATGCTTAAGGTGTGGGCCATAGCCTTCAATACGTTCAAGGAAGCGGTGCGCAACCGCATCTTTTACATTCTGCTGATTTTCGCCATCGTGTTGCTGCTGTTTTCCGGCGCGGTGCGCGAGTTGACCATCTCCGCGCAGGAAAAGGTCATTCCCAGTCTGGCTTTGGGCTGCATCAACCTGTTCGGCCTGCTGATCGCGGTGTTTGTCGGCATCGGGTTGGTCTATAATGAATTGGACAAGAAAACCATCTATACGATTATATCAAAACCCATAGACCGCTGGCAGTTTATTCTCGGAAAATACTTTGGTTTGCTTCTGACCATCTATGTGAACATCCTCATCATGTCGTTGTTCTTCTACTTTTCGCTGTATTATCAGACCTACACCAGCGACGAGACCCTCGACAAATTATTCGGGATGAGCCGCGAGATGGGCGGCTGGCAGTATTTGGCATTTCTGGGCGGGGCGGTGGGCAAGTCCTTCCTCGGAGCGCTCAAGACCCTCGCATTCATGCCCGACGCCGTGACGGCCAATTTGCAGATCGTCATTCTGATGACGTGTCTGGAGCTGGCCATTATCACCGCCTTCGCCATTCTCTATTCATCGTTCACAACGCCGACGCTCAGCGCCATTCTGACGGTGTTCACATTTGTGATCGGCCGGTGCAACGAAGACATTGTGCGCTACTCGTGGTATTTGGAACGGAAGGGCTTGCCGGAGTGGTCGGCGGTAATGAAGAACGCAACGGCGGGGAATCCGGATTTCGTTTCGCAGGCCATGCTTCTGTTCAAGTATCATGCAGCACAGTTTGTGGCCCACATTGCTCCGAACTTGAAAATCTTTTTTAGCGATACCAGCTACCGCGCGCTGTCCGACCCGCCGGTGGTGGTGGACCACTATGCGATTGCGTATGGCATCGTTTATTCGGCGCTGATACTTTCGCTGGCCGTTGTGATCTTCCGCCGCCGGAATTTCAAGTAAGCGCCACTTGCCGCCATGTCACGTCTGCTCGTCAAGCTGATCGTCCTCGCATGGTTCGCCGCCCTGTCGGTGCTGGTGTATTGGTTCCAGGACTGGCAGATCTCGCGATTGCAGTATGCGCGGCCGTATCGCGATGCCTTGGCGCTGCCCCACGTTCAGGACCGTGATCAGCCCGATGTAGCGTATGCCGAAGAAGAACTGCCCCAGCTGGTCAACGTCATGGCGTTGGGCTACGATCAAATGGTGGCAGGCATTCTGTGGATTCGGGCGATTCAAGCCTTTGGGGCAAAACTGCATCACATTCGGGAGAACCCGCATGAGATGCGGGCAATCGAGAATGTATTCAATGCGATTTCCGAATTGGACCCGAAATTTGTCGAGCTGTATAAATTTGGCAACTATGTGTTGGGCGATGAAGGCGGCGATCAGGAAGCCGCGTTGCGGCTGCTGGACCGCGGCATTGTCCGCAACTACAAACGCGCCTACCGCCTCCCATATGAGGCCATCTTTATCTGTCTCAACGCACTCCACGACTATAAGCGGGCCTTGTATTATACACGCCTTGCGCTAAAATGCGTGGACTGCCCCAGCTACGTTGCCCGCATGGAGAACCATATTGCGGCCAAACGCGGCAACTACGAGATTGCACTCGAACGCTGGGTGCGCGACACGCTCAACGCCCACTTCAGTCATCAAACGTACGTCCGAGAGCTGGCGCGCGCCCAAATCGCCAAGACTATTAATGACTGGCACTTCAGCATTATTAACGCCGCCATGGACCGCTACTTCGAGCGCCACCGCGATTATCCCGCGCGACTCGAACAGCTGTATGAAGAAAAACTCACCACGCTCACCCGGCAGGTGGACGGCCCGCGCCTGCTGCAGATTCTCAACGGGGCCATGGAAAGCGGCATGCCCATTGCAACGGCCGTGGACCTGATCATGGGCACAAAAGACCGGCCGGGTTGCATCATCGAAAGCGACCGCCTTCCGCGCGACATCTATGGTCAGCCTTATCTGCTGCTCGACACCACGGTGATCCCCGTGCAGAGACGGCCCGACCTCAGCGACCGGGAAAAAGTCCAGCGCCAGGTCGAAAACCTGTTGTGGGCGCTTCGCCGCTGCATCAACCAATATCGGGATGAACACAAACGGTTTCCGCTTCACTTGACCGAACTGCCCGATGTCCAGCCGGACAAACCCCGCGCATTGCCCACGGAGGACCCTCTCGGCTATCCGTGGAAATACGATCCGCAAACCGGAAAAATTTCCTCGTACGCTTTCCCCGAACTGTAACGGTCGTTTCCAAAAGAATCCTGCTTTCTGCTCTGCGGGTTTGTCCCGGCACCTGCAGCTGCGGCGTGTCGAGGCTTTGGGGTCAGTCTGTTTTCCGGCGGGGAAAATGAGCCACGGCGCGCGTGCGGATACCGCCGCGCGGCGTGAACTCGACCGTGACGGTCATGCGCTTGGGCCGGCAACACGCAACCAAGTCGTCGAGCACGCGATTCACAAGGTGCTCGTAGAAAATGCCGACGTTGCGAAAACTCAGCAGATAGTATTTGAACGAGCGCAGTTCGATGCACTTGCGGTTGGGCGTGTACAGCACCGTGAGACGACCAAAATCCGGCAAGCCGGAGTAGGGACAGACGGACGTGAATTCGTCCGTGGTGATTTCGATCTCGATGTCCTTTCCGGGATACTCGTAGTCGAAAGTTTCCAATTCGGCGGGGTTGATTTTTTCCGGGCCGTCGAAGGGCAACTTCTTGTCCAACGGTTCAAACATGGCGATTCTCCTCGGCATTTTCTTTTGGGCGAATGGACGGGCATGGACTGCATGGATGGGGTGGACATGGGGCGCCCCGGAAAATGCAGCCGGATGCGGCGGACTCGCGGACCACAACGGCGCGCAGGCTCGGCGCGTTTGGTTGCAGGCGGTGCCAAATCCAAGCCGCAAGGTTTTCGGAGGTCGGATTGTCCAATCCCTCGATCTCATTGAGCAGGCGATGGTCCAGCTGGTCGTAAATCGGCTGCAACAGGGCGGCAAGGCCGTCCAAATCGTCGGCGGCCGCCTCGATGCGGAAGCTGTGTCCATGCAGCCGGCGGCATTTGTGCTGCGGACCGACGCAGGGCAAATAATGCGCTGATTCCAGCGAGAACGCAACCCGTTCCGGCAGGGCCAGAGCAGAGTCGGGCCACAGCCGGCGCGGCACAAAGGAGTCGCTGCCTTCGATGGCGACAACAACGCGCACAAGCGCGGGCAAAGCGGGCCTCAACCGCGCCTCGATCCATTGCGAAAGCACATCACACGCGGGCGATTCCAGCCCTTCGATTTCATTGAGATAAGCATGATCCAGTTGATCCGCAATGGGTCCAAAGGCGCTGCGAATCTCGCCGAAGTCAATCAGCCAGCCGCGCGCGGGATCGAGCGGACCGGCGAGCACGAGCTGAACAGAAAACGTGTGGCCGTGCACGCGGCGCTCGTTGGCGTTGGGCGAGTCCGGCAGATGGAGCGCTGCGCTGAATTCCTGCATCCGCACCAGTTCAACCTGCATCGGAAAGCCTCCCCGGTGCGCCGTTCACTTTACATACTGCGCGGGGTCGTTTATGCCCGCTTCGCGGAAGCCTTTCAAGCGCAAGCGGCACGCATCGCATTGCCCGCAGGCGCGGCCGCGTGCATCGGGATCGTAGCAGGAATGCGTAAGCGAAAAATCTACGCCAAGCGCCAAACCCTTGCGAATGATCTGGGCCTTGGTCATTCGGATCACGGGCGTGCGAATGCGGGTTTTCATTCGGCCTTCGACGCCCGCCTTGGTAGCCAGTCGCGCCGTCCGCTCAAAAGCGCGAATGAACTCCGGCCGGCAGTCGGGATAGCCGCTGTAGTCAATGGCGTTGACGCCGATGAAAATGTCCGCCGCGCCGAGGATTTCAGCATAGGCGACGGCCAGCGAAAGAAAAATCAGGTTGCGGCCCGGGACATAGGTGGGGGGAATGGCCGCACTCGCGCCCGTTCGGCTGTGCCGCCGATGCGGGACGCGGCCCGGACCGGTCAGAACGGAGCCGCCAAATCCACCTGCAGCAGTAAGGTCTATCTTCTTGACAAGATGCTTGACCGCGCCAAGGGCACGGGCCACGCGCCGCGCGGCGCGCAGTTCGACGCGATGACGCTGCCCGTAGTCAAAAGTCAGTGCATGAACGGCATAGCCTTCGGCGCGGGCAATTGCCATCGTAACCGCCGAGTCCATGCCGCCGCTGCAGAGAACAACGGCGGGGGGACCGTTTCGCACATGGGCCATGCGCACCCCTTTTGCGCGTGCCAAATTGGTTTGTGCACTGTGCGACACGATCAGACTCCGCGTGCGTCGTTGCCCCAAATATATTTGTGCAATTGAATCTGAAGCCGCACCGGCAACCGGTCGGCAATGATCCATTCGGCCAGCTGGCGCGGGACAAGCCGCTCGCAGACGGGCGAAAAAAGGACTTCGCAGCGTTGTGTCAGGCCGTATTTACGCACCATATCCCGCGCCCACTCATAATCTCTGCGGTCGGCCAGAACAAATTTCACCTCGTCGCGCGGGGTCAAGTGTTCGATATTTGAAAAGTCATTCCGCTCGCACTCGCCCGACGAGGGACATTTCAAGTCCATAATCCGCCGCGCCTGAGGTGGCAAGACCTCGATCGCGTGGCTGCCGCTGGTTTCAACCATGACCTCGAAGCCGTGCTCGATGAGAGCCCGTGCAAGATCGGCTGTCGCCGGCTGCGCGAGCGGTTCGCCACCCGTGATCTCGACCAGACGGCACTGCAAAGGCTCAATCTGCCCGATGATTTCTTCGATCGTCATGGGGCGACCGGCGTCGAACGGGCGCGCCTGCGGCGTGTCGCAATAGCGGCAGGACTGTGGGCAGCCGGCCAGTCGAACGAGCACGCACAGACGCCCGGCTTGTGTGGACTCGCCTTGAAGAGTCAGGCAGATTTCATGGACAATCAACGACGGCTTCATGGTGCCACCGGGCGGGAGAATAAAAACCCGCAATGGGAAATCGGGCCGCGCACAAGCCCAATTTCACCCGCGCCGGAAACCGGTTCATGCGCAGCGGTCTGCAGGCGGGAAAACCCACTACATGCCAATCAATTCTTGAAAAGTGATGTACGTCCAATAAGCCGCTACGGCAATAAACAACCATCCGAAGCGGTTGCCGGTCTTGAAGTAAATGCCCGCACCCACCAGAAACAGAACCAGAGCGACAATGGCGTTATACAGCATGTCGCCGCCGAACAGCGGCGCTTCCATCGCCATCAAGAACCATGAACTCATCGGCGCCCTCCTGTAGATTGGACCCCGTCCGAAGGCGTCGCGGGCGGCACGAATGTCCAACCTCTGAGTTTTCCCCGCTACAGCCCATCGCAATTCTCGGACCGGTTCGATTGAACTCCGAAACTCAACTGTTGAATAGATATAGGACAACGGTGGCGGGCTGTAAACTCGAAAAAGGTGGATTTTTTCTTGATTCCTACCCCAATCCCTTGGCCATTCTACCGCGATTATTTTGCGAAGGAGGGTGCTGCCATGGGAACCGGACAGACGTTGCTGTTTCGTTTTCGCGAACTGGGCACATCGCCGCGGCGCGAAATCCTCGCAGGCGTCACCACCTTTATGACCATGGCTTACATCGTGGCCGTCAACCCCATGATTCTCGGCGACCCCAACCTCCCCGACCATGCGCGGATGCCGATTGAGGGCGTTATGGCCGCCACCTGTCTTGCCTCGGCCATTGCCTGCGTGATCATGGGACTGGTGGCGCGCTATCCGTTTGCCCTCGCCCCGGGCATGGGCATCAACGCCTACTTTGCCTACTCGGTGGCGGCGCGACCCGAATGGGGATACAAGGTGGCTCTGGGGGCGGTGTTTCTGGCCGGCGTCATATTCTTGATCCTGACGTTCGTGAAGATTCGACAACTGATCATAGACTCAATCCCGCCGGTGCTCAAGCATTCGGTGGCCGCAGGCATCGGCCTGTTCATTGCCTTGATTGGATTTCAAAACGCCGGACTGGTTGTCCCCAGCAAAGCGACGATGGTTACGTCATTTGCGCAGTTGGAAAAGCCGCTTCTGGTGGCAGTGTTCGGACTGGCACTGATGGTGGCGCTGTTTGCGCTGCGGGTGCGCGGAGCGATTCTGATCGGGATCGTTGCGGCGACGCTGCTGGCGCTGGTTTTGGGCATAACCAAAGCGCCGGAGCGGATTGTGGACTGGCCGAAATTCACCGCTTTCGGCCAGTTGGATATTGTCGGGGCGCTGAAGCTGGGATTGATCGAGGTGATTTTCGCCTTTCTCTTTGTAGATATGTTCGACTCCGTTGGGACTGTGGTTGGACTGGCCGACCGGGCGGGCTATTTGCGCGAAGGCAAATTGCCGCGCGCCACGGAGGTGCTGGCCTCTGATGCCGCGGGCACTCTGGTGGGAAGCGTCTTGGGCACCTCAACCGTCACTTCCTATATCGAGTCGGCGGCCGGCATCGAGGAAGGCGGCCGGACAGGCCTGACAGCCATTGTGGTCGGCGTGCTGTTTTTGATTGCGATGTTCTTTTCGCCGCTGATCAAGATTATCCCCCCGCAGGCGACGGCACCGGCGCTTATCGTGGTGGGTGCGATGATGATGCAATGCATCAAGGATATTAGGTGGGACGACCCGACGGAAGTAATCCCCGCATTCCTGGTCATGACGGCCATGCCGTTTTTCTACTCGATTGCGCAGGGGATTGCTCTGGGATTTATTTTCTACCCGCTCGCCAAAGTAGCGGCCGGCCGCGGGCGCGAAGTGCATTGGCTGGTCTATGTTCTTGGCGGCCTGTTTGTGCTGCGCTTTGTTCTGCTTGGCCATATTGCTTAGGCAACGATCACCCAATCCAATTGGGAACGCATACAACGCATACGGAGCAAATTATGGAAGAAAAGAAATCAGACCCCGCTGTCTCATCATTTATTCCCCCCCACACCTCGCCTGATTTTGCAGCCATGCTCGGCCTCGAGCATGGCGAGTTGGAATTCTGCGGCCGCGACATGGCCAAGATTCCCCTGAGCGTACTCGAACGTCTGCGCGACCGCCCCGACGGCCGTTACATTCTGGTTACGGGAATGAATCCGACCACCGCCGGCGACGGAAAGACCGTTACAACCATCGGTCTTTCGATGGCGCTCAACCGCCTCGGCAAGAAGGCGATTGCGACACTGCGGCAGCCTTCGATGGGGCCGGTGTTCGGGCGCAAGGGCGGCGGAACGGGCGGCGGCAAGGCTACCGTCGTGCCGATGGAGCATATCAATCTTCATTTCACGGGCGATATCCACGCCGTAACCTCGGCGCACAATCTTCTGGCGGCGTATCTGGAAAACTCGCTGCGCGGGAAGAATCCACTGCGGCCCATCCGGTATCTGCTTGAGGCGTTGGCCAAATGGTCGGCGCAGAATGACCTGTGGCGGATTGCGCTGCGGAAATTCCGTTCTGCTTATCGTCTCGCCGTCGAATACGTGCGGCTTCACGGCGGGGCGTGGCACTGGTCGGGCCTGCGGCATTTGGCCGCGCTGTTCTCCGATGCCGTGAAGGAAAACCCCTTGAACATAGACCCGCTGTCCATTACGTGGCGGTGGGTGATGGACCTCAATGCGCGCCCACTGCGCGACATCGAGACCAGCCTCCGCGAGACGCAGTTCGGTGTTCCGCTTATCACAGGGTTCGACATTTCGACGGCCTCGGAGGTCATGGCCATTCTGGCGCTGGCGCGCAACCTCAGGGACTTGCGCGAGCGGCTGGGGCGGATTGTCGTGGCCGAGACGTTTGACGGGCGGCCCGTCACCGCCGAAGACATCGGAATTGCCGGAGCAATGACCGCCCTGCTGGTCAATGCGATCAAGCCGAATGTGGTGCGGACGCTGGAGAATACGCCCGTGCTCATTCATGCAGGGCCGTTTGGCAACATCGCGCACGGCTGCTGCTCAATTCTGGCCGATGAGCTGGCGCTGAAGCTGGCCGACTACGCCGTGACCGAGGCGGGCTTCGGGTCGGACTTGGGTGCGGAAAAGTTTTTCAATATCAAATGCCGCGCGAGCGGTTTGGTGCCCCGCTGTGCCGTGATTGTGTGCTCGACGCGGGCGCTCAAGCTTCAAAGCGGCGACTACGCCGCCGTTCCCGCGGCCCAACAGATGAAACGGCTGCAGGAACCCGCCCCCGATGCGATCCGGAAAGGTTTTGCCAACCTGCGCAAACACATCGAGAACCTCCGCAAGTTCGGCCTGCCGGTCGTGGTGGCCATCAACCGCTTTCCGCATGATACGGGCGAGGAGTTGGCTCTGGTGGCCTCGCTGGCCAAAGAAGGCGGTGCCGACGAGGCGGAAGTCAGCGATGTGTATGCGCGCGGGGGCGAAGGGGGCGAAGATTTGGCCCGCGCGGTCATGCGAGCCGCGGAAAAAGAAAGCCATTTCCGGTTTCTGTATGATGAACAGTTGTCCATTCGAGAAAAGATTGAGTGCATCGCGCGGGAGATTTACGGAGCCGGTGGCGTGAAGTATTCGCCGCGCGCCCAAGAACGAATCGCGCTGTTCACCGCCCGCGGCTATGGCCGCTTCCCCATCTGTATGGCCAAGACGCACCTGTCGCTTTCCCATGATCCGACGCTGCTGGGCCGGCCGGAGGGATTCGTGCTGCCGGTCGAAGACATTCGCGCATCGGTCGGCGCGGGCTTCCTCTATCCGCTCTGCGGCGAGATTGTGACCATGCCGGGTTTGCCGGGGAAAGCCATCGGGCGCGATATTGACATTGATGTCGAAACGGGCAAGATCAAAGGAATGTTTTGAGTGGTCTCAGCGACATTGAGCATTCAGCACGGAGGTCAGGGGAAACTTTCTCACAAAGGGAAAACGGTTTGTGGTGCATGTTATGGCGTGCCGTTCGGAGTCCGCGCTGCAGCGTGCTGTTTGTAGTTCACACTTGGGTGTGCGGCATTCAAAACGAAGCGACAATTGAAAGGTCAAATTCACACACAAACTTTAACTTGAAAAAGCACAAAGGATTCGTATACACTTTTATCGTTATTCTGCTGAATCGAGCGCCCGTCGCTCATCACCACCCATGACGCGCCGACGTCCCATCATTGCCTTGCTGACGGATTTTGGAACGACCGACTGGTTTGTCGGGTCGCTCAAGGGCACCATTTTGGCCCGTGTGCCCGAAAGCGCCATCGTGGACTTGTGCCATACCATCGAGCCGGGCGCCATCGCACAAGCGGCCTGGCTTCTAGAACATACCTTTCGCGATTTCCCCGCCGGCACGGTGTTTTGCACCGTGGTGGATCCGGGCGTGGGAACCGCGCGCCGCGCGCTGGCCGCTTCGGGCGGTGGTTACTTCTTCACGGCTCCCGACAACGGTCTTCTCAGCGGGGCGGCGATGCACTGCACGGGCTGGCAATGCCGCGCCATCGAAAACCCCAAATGGAAGAATCCGACAGTCAGCAGCACCTTCCACGGCCGCGATGTATTTGCGCCCGCCGCGGCCATGATCGCCCACGAAGGCTCGATTGAAGCCGCCGGCCCGCCTGTGGACAACCCAGTCTCCATCGTCTTGCCTCATGCCGTCTGCCACGCCGAGGGCCGGATCGAGGGAGAGATCATTTGCTTCGACCGGTTTGGCAATGCCATCACGACAATCGAGCAATCGCAGGCCGATGCGGCCGGCGGCGGAATGAACTGGGTCGTGGAAAGCGGCGCGCTGGTCATCCCGAAAATCTCCACCACATTCGCCGACGTCGGGCACGGCGAACTCGTCGCCTATTGGGGAAGCCTGGGCACGCTGGAAATCGCCGTGCGCGACGGGAATGCCCGCGATCGGCTGGGATTGAAAACGGGCCGGCGAATTCTCCTGCACAAAGGCCGGACATGATCGAGCGGTTCGACGTGGCCATTGTCGGCGGAGGACCTGCCGGTCTTTCCGCTGCGATTGCTGCGGCGGAAAAAGGCTGCCGCTCGGTGGCCGTAGTCGAACGCAAACGACAATGGGGCCGCCCCGTCCAGTGCGCGGAGATGGCGCCGAAACTTCTGGGCCAGATTGTCCCGCTCGACCGCTCGGCTACAGTTCAAGCCGTCGGCGAACTGCACTTTTGGCTCGACTTCAAGCCGGTGGGTCGGCTTCACGCGCCGGCGTGGATGTTGGACCGTCCGCGCTGGGAGGCGGCGCTGGCCGGACATGCAGCGGCCCTCGGCGTCGCGCTGTTCCATCCCGCGACGGTTCTGGCGATGTCGGGCAACGGTCTTTTGTTGTCGTATGGGGGAGTGTGGCGCGAGATCGAAGCAAGGATCATCATCGGAGCCGACGGCCCGCAGTCGCTGGTACGGCGGCTGCGGATCGAGACGCCAATCGAGTTTGCTCTGGCGGTGCAGGAAGTTCTGCCGCTGACGCAGGGCAGCGAAGCCGCTGACTTGTTTTTTTCCCCCGACTATGGCAGCGGTTACGGCTGGTGTTTTCCGCGGGGCGGCGAAGCCAACATCGGCTTGGCCTTGCCGTGGGAGAGGCGCCGCCGGCTGCGCGAACTGTTTCGCCGACTGACGGACTACTTGCAGCGCGAGGGCAGAATTGCATCCGTTCGCCCGATTCGGCGGAGCGGCGGGTTGATTCCGGTCGGAGGACCGGTCGCGCAAACCGTGTTCGCCGCAGCGGATAAAGAGGCAGCCGCGATGCTGCTGGCCGGCGATGCAGCGGGCCAGTGCCATCCGCTTTCGGGCGCCGGAATCTTGACAGCTTGCGCATGCGGGCGATTGGCCGGCGAAGTGGCCGCGCGCGCAATGACCGAGAAATCGCCGGCAGGTTTGGCGGAATACGAAACAGCATGGCGCGACCTCTATGGCGGTTATTTGCACCGCGGCTTGAAGGGCCGGCAAAAAATCATGGCCGCCGATCCCGAACAGTTCGCCACCGTCCTTCAGGATGTCTGGCGCTTTCGCTCTCTGTAGCAAACACCAACAGAAAGGATTCGGCGTGGAAAGCACTTCGACGATTCCGTTGGTTTTCGCGCGGCGCGGTGAGGTTGTCGAGACCGTCCACCGCGGTGCAATCGCACTGGTGGACAGCGTCGGAGACCTTGTGGCATCGGCCGGCGATCCCGACGCTGTTTTTTACCTGCGGTCATCGGCCAAGCCGCTTCAGGCTGTCGCCGCCGCGGAAGCCGGAGGGTTTGACCGGCATCCTCGATTTACGGATGCCCAGATCGCCCTCGCCGCCGCCTCTCACACGGGCGAAGCGGCCCACGTGGCCGAAGTGGATGCCATGCTGGCAAAAATGGGGTTGACGGAAAACGATTTGATCTGCGAACCGGCCTACTCGATGTATCCGCCGCGGCGCGATGAGATGGTCCGCAAAGGACAGCCGCCCACCCGCCGCCACCACAACTGCTCGGGCAAACACTGCGCCATGCTGGCCGCGGCGCTGGCCAACCGCGAGCCGACGGACACCTACTGGCAGCCCGATCATCCGCATCAGCGCCGCATCCGGCAGCTGATTGCTGAAATGAGCGACTGGCCGGTCGAGCGCATGCCGGTCGGGGTGGACGGGTGCGGGGTGCCGGTTCATGCGTTGCCGCTTCGCAATGCGGCACTGGCCTATGCGCGCATGGCCGACCCGTCGCCGCTGCCGCCCGAACGGCGCATAGGCTGCCGGCGAGTCACGGCGGCCATGATCGCCTATCCCTATCTGGTGGGTGGCAGCGAGCGGTTCGACACGGCGGTGATTGCGCTGGGCGGAGGGCGGTGGTTCTGCAAAGGGGGCGCGCTGGGCTATTGGGCCGCCGGAGTGTTTCCCTCAGCAGACAACGAGACGGCTTTGGGCATCGCCCTCAAAATCGAGGATGGAAGCCATGCTGCCGCGTGTCAGGCAGCCGTGGAAGTCTTGGTGCAGTTGGGACTGCTCGACGAAGCGGAGCGGGCGCGTCTGGGCGCGTGGCATCACATTGCGGTGCGCAGCCCGCAGGGGGAAATTGTCGGAATAAGCCGTCCGGAGTTTGAACTGAAGTTTGTGGAATAAAAAACGTCCGAGCTGACTGCCCCGACCAACCCGTCGGACTTGTCCGAAAAGATAAATCCCCTTCATCCGTTCCTTCGATCCACCACGCTTCGCACGAGCCGAATATAGTCGGGATTCGTTCCGCAACAGCCGCCAATCAGGCGGGCGCCGGCGTCGAGAATCGCCTCGATGTGTTGTTCGAGGTTTTCGATGGGCGGATAGACCACGCGATCGCCGTCAATCTGGGGGCGTCCGGCGTTAGGCTGGGCCAGCACGGGCCGGCGGGTGTATCGGCAAATCTCCCGCACCAGTCCCGCGATGTCGTCGGGTGCAAGCGTGCAGTTGGTGCCCAGAATATCGGCCCCGGCGGCGGACATCGCCTCGACAGCCTGCTCGACCGTTGTGCCCATGACAGTGCGATAGCCGCGCGGCGTTGAGTTGAATGTCATCGAGGTAATCAAGGGTTTTTGACTGAGACTGCGAACAGCCTTGGCGGCGGCAGCCATTTCGCGCGGATCGGTCATGGTTTCGATGATAAAAGCATCCACGCCGCCGTCTTCGAGTCCGCGCACCTGCTCAGCATAGGCGGCGACGATTTGCTCTTCGGAATAGGGGCCAAAAGGCTCCATCAATTCGCCTGTGGGGCCAAGGTCGCCGACCACATAGGCGCGGTCGCCGGCCGCGCGGCGGGCAATCTCGGCGTTGCGGCGGTTGATCTCGCGTGTGCGCTCGGCCAGACCGTGCTTGGCCAGCGNGA
>JAOAGV010000017.1:0-26915 GCA_026415575.1 Candidatus Sumerlaeia bacterium | reverse complement strand
CGCCCTGAATCTTGTCGGCGTCAAATGTTTCCGGGCACTGGCCGACGGGCATGCCGGCGGCGATCAACATCGAACCCATGCCGCCGTCGAACACGCGGATTTTTTCGGCGATGAACTGTGCGATGGGGGGCTTCATGGTCGTCTCCTGTGTAATCAATCGGAGGGATTACTCCAACCCCTCCGGCCCTTCCGACCCGTCGGATTGGAAGAACCTGTTTGGCGCTTTCCCCTCAGACCAACTCCACTTACCCATTGCAAAGCGGCGCGCCATCCTCAAGGGTTAAGTCGTGGAAGGAAGATGTTTCGCGATGCATGAAAGATACGGGAAGGAGAATCTGCGCAATGTCGAACATGCAAGAGGTTCGGCGTCACCGGCGGTTGCGGATGAAAGCAGGCCTGCGGACGATGGTGCGCGAGACCGCCCTGTCGCCCGATGACTTTATCTATCCGCTGTTTGTCGTTCCGGGCAGCAGTGTGCGGCGCGAGATCGGCGCCATGCCGGGCGTGTATCATCTGTCGGTGGACCGCCTTGCTGTCGAGGTCGAACCGGCGGTCAAACTGGGCATTCCAGCCGTGATTCTTTTCGGCATTCCGGAAAGCAAAGACGAGGCGGCATCGGGGGCCTACGATCCGGACGGCATTGTCCAGCGGGCCATTCGCGCCCTAAAGCGCGAGTTCCCGGAACTGATCGTGATTGCCGATTGCTGTCTGTGCGAATACACGAGCCACGGGCACTGCGGGATTGTGCGCGACGGCGTGATCCTCAACGACGAGTCGGTGGCCCTGCTGGCGCGCGCGGCGGTCTCGCAGGCCGAAGCGGGGGCGGACGTCATCGCGCCGTCGGACATGTTCGACGGACGCGTAGCGGCAATCCGCGCGGCGCTGGACGCACGGGGATTTGCGCAGATACCCATTTTATCTTACGCAGCCAAATATGCCTCGTGCTTCTACGGGCCGTTCCGCGAGGCGGCGCAATCGGCGCCGGCATTTGGCGACCGCCGCAGCCATCAGATGGACCCGCCCAACGTTCGCGAAGCCTTGCGCGAAATCGAAACCGACATTGCCGAAGGCGCCGATGCGGTAATGGTCAAGCCGGCTCTGGCCTATCTCGACGTAATTCGTGCAGCGCGCCAACGGTTCGATATTCCCCTTGCTGCCTACAACGTCAGCGGCGAATACGCAATGGTCAAGGCGGCGGCCGAGCGCGGCTGGCTGGACGGCCAACGGGCCATGATGGAGATTCTGACCGCAATCAAACGGGCGGGCGCGGACATGATCCTGACATATCATGCCGTCGAAGCGGCACGGCTTCTGACCGGGCAATAAAACGTTAGAGTCTTCCATCTAAACAGCCAGCCAATTTGCGAAGGTTTTTTCTAACTTCCAACCTCTTGCCTCCGGCCGCTTTGGTTGTAACCAAAGCTCACGCTACCCAACCCTTTGGAGTGCGGCAGCCATGCTGCCGTTTGTTAATTGTCTGTTGCGAAAAGAAACGTCCGTTTTTCGGAAAGGGGCCCGCTTGGTTGGTTTGATCTCGCCGTAAAGCAAAGCGGCAGCATGGCTGCCGCACTCCAAAGCCCTAGCCGAATGCAAACCATCCTTGGACTCTTAGGTCTAAACATTCCGCCAATGTGCGAAGGTGTTTTCCAACTTCTAACCTCTTTCCTCCGACCTCTTTGTTTGTGGCCAAAGGCCACGTTAGTTTGGTTGTAGCTCACGCTACAGAGGTGAGGTTTTTTGTGTCCCCTACTTGCGAAAAGCTCCCAGTGAAGTGGGGAATCTTAGGACAAGCAAAAGTTTGGATTACGGACGGCGCGCGGAAGCGTGAACGACAAACGGCAAAGGGAAGTATGAATGACCTGCTCGTAAATCAGACTTTTGCCCATGCAGATTCGAGCGTTTCCTTCGACTGCGCCCAAAGCGATTCCGGCGTCCAGTCGCCATACGGACATACCTCGAAGCTCAGGATGGGTCGTTTGGTCTTGTCGAGATAGCCGTATTCGAGCAGGGCGGCGAGGAAGCGCGTCAGTTCGGGCACGCCGTTTTCACCTGCCGGATCGCTGAACGGCGGATGTGCATCGCCATACATCGGATGCTTCGGGTCGCGCATGACGCAGTTGCCAATATGGGCGTGGACGAGAACGTCGCGCACGGTCTTGACGGCGTGGTCGGCGGTTTCGTCCTGCAACGGCAGATGGCTGAGGTCAATCATCAGGCCGAAGTCGGGATATTTTTCGCGCAGGCGTTTGGCGATCACCACGGCTTCTGCGTTTGGACCGATCAGACAGTTCTTGCCGAACGGCTTGCGATCAAAGGTTTCAAGCACAAGCCGCATGTTGCCCTGTGTGCGAAGTTCGGCGGCGATTTGCGAAAGAGACTCGACCAGATAATCGCAGGCGGCCGCGCGCTTGGCCTCGCCCGGGTCCTTGCCGCTGAGAACGGCAAATCCGACGGCGCCGAGTTCATAGGCCTGCTCGATGACGCGCTTGACGCCGTCCACGGCCTCGCGGCGTTTCCCCATGTCCTCGTGATTGAGATCGAGGCCCTGAGTCAGAAGCACGGGCTGCGCGCCAAAGGTCACCGTGCCGCGCCATTCATGGAGAAGGGCGGCGGCCTCAGCCCGCATGGTCTTGTCGTTGACCCACGTCATTTCGATTACGCTGAGGTCGCGGTCGGCCGTCAACTTGGAAAGCGAGGGAATCACGTCGGCCTCGCCTTTAAGGGCCTGCTTATATAACATGAAATGTACGACGCCGATTTTCGCGTAGTCTTGCGGTTTGCCTTCCATATTCATCCTCCCTTACATGATCTTGCCGAGCCGTTGAGGAATGCACGGAGTGTTTCCGTGTCCGTAAAATCGCGCACATAACCTTTCGCCCCGAGGGCACACAATGCCTCGCGTGGATAGCTGGTTCCCACGCCGATGCAGTCGAGTCCGGCCCGCACGGCCGCTTCGACTCCGGCGGGGGAATCCTCGAAAACCAAAACACGCTCGCGCGGCACGCCCAGCCGTTCGACAATGAGGTGATACATTTGCGGGTCGGGCTTGGGCTCGCGCACGTCCTCGATGGTGCACCACGCGTCGAAGAGCGGCTGCCAGCCAAACTTGGCGGTTGTCCATTGGCAGTAGCGGAGCGGCGACGACGAAGCGAGACCGATTTTCACGCGCCCGCGAAGCGAGCGGATGAACGCGTCGGCGCCGGCAACGGGCTGCAATTCACGTTCGGCGATTTCGCGAAAGATGGCGCGCTTTTCGGCCACCCAGTCTTCGCCCGGTTTCGGTCCGGGGAAACCCCACTCGTTGACCAGCCGCTCGAAAAACTTCTGGATGGTAATGCCGGTCTGCTGAAACGCCTGCTCGGGCGTCAGTACAATGCCGTGCCGCCGCAACACAATGTCGGCGGACTTCAGATGGATCGGCTCGCTGTCTATCAATACACCGTCGAGGTCGAACACAATGGCCAAGTAGTCGGGGGCCTGCGCTTTTGATCTGGGAATTCCCTTCGCGGGGTTTTGGGTTTCCGATTTTGGATTTTGGACGGGGGAATCGGGCTGCATCGTCTTTTTTCTGTTCCGTTGTGCCGGGGTATCTCAAATGTCTTTGGCGAGTGTTGTAATTCACGATCGAGAGATGCTCGATTTCTCATTGTCGGCCAAACCGACTCCGTAGCGCATCAAAGAATAGTGCTTGATGGGCAAGCGATGCTTGGATTTGCGTTCGTGGTTTAAACTTTAGTTAGCCGTTCGTGGTTCGAACTTCAATTTGCTGTTTCCGACCATCGCGGCCCGACGCGCCTGCAGTCAAGCGTTTTTGATCAAAACCTTTTTCCTCGCCGCATCACCCACCGGTTGCGCCCATGCCGGCGCAGGAATATTATCTCTGCGGCATTTGGATGGCATAGGACAGAGCCAAGTCGGAATTCTTTTCGCCTGTTCTGATCTCGACCGGCACGTGAAGGCCTGCTTCCCGAAAATAGCATAGATTGTCTTTGCCGTTTTCGCAGTAGTAGATAACGAAGTGAGCATGGATGTCGGTTGTGCCGGGCCGGGCTGTCATGGGAATTTCTATCGGGAACTTCGGTTGGGAAATGGTTGTTTCCGCCGCTCCGTTGAATGCCACGATGTCTTTTGCGCCCGAGCGGAGGGTTACGGTGTTCGGCGCATCGGGGTTGATTTTGTGACCTGCGGGCAGGGCAACTGAAACCGTGATCTTTCCTTCTCCCGCGCCGAGGGTCTGCACAGGCAGTTTGATGACATGCACGTCCGATGGTGCCAGCGCGCTCGGGCGAAGTTTTTCCACCTGCCGGAGCACGAGCGTTTCGACGCGGCGCGTCTGCAGGTCGGCCACACGGATCAAGTGGTTGTTGGTGTCGGCGATATACAATTTGCCGCTGGCGATGGTAAGGCCGCCGGGTTCGTCGAATGTCGCCGCCTCGCCGTCGTCCATTCCCGGCTTGCCGGTGCCGAGAAACGTTACCGATGTGCGGTCGGCGGGCGAAACACGCTTGATCTTGTTGTTGTACGTGTCGGCGACATACAAGACGCCCTCGTGAAAAGCGACACCGAGAGGATGTTGCAATCGGACAGCGGGCCCGCGGCCGTCGCGGTCGCCAAACTCAAACAGGTCCTCGCCGACGATGGTTTCGACGCGTCCCTTCGGGTCGAGGTCGGCTGCGCGAATGGCACTGACCTCGCTGTCGGCGAAATACAGTTTGCGGCCGTCGGTGGCGAGGCCCGACGGCTGGGCCAGAGCGGACGTGGCGTGTGGCCCGTCCACTCGGGCTTCGCGTCCGGAGCCGGCAAAGGGGGCGACCTCGCCGCGCGCGAGGTCCATTTTCCACAGCTGATGCGAGCCGGCCATGGCGATGTAAAGCGTGCCGTTGTGGAAAACCAAGTCCCAAGGCGAATTGAGCGGCGTGGTTTTGGCCGGGCCGGCGACGTTGAACCGCCGCGCCTGTTGGCCGGTTCCGGCAATTGTTTCGACCGTGCGCGTTTCCAAGTTCGCCAGACGAATGGTGTGATTTTCGGTGTCAGCCACATAGAGCCGCGGGCCGTCGAGCGCCATGCCTTGGGGATGGTTGAACCTCGCCTCGTCGAATGCGCCGTCCTTCAACCCGATCGCGCCGCTGCCGATGACATCGGTCACCGCGCCGTCGTCGAGCGATACGATCACAATACGGTTGTGATTGGAGTCGCTGATGAAAAGCCGTCGCGACTTTTCATCGGCCAGCACTTTTCCGGGAAAGGAGAACAGCGACCGCGGTGCGGACTGCATTTCCGTCTGCAAATCGAGCGGCATGCGGTTGATTTTGCCTTTTGCGTTGAACGCGCGAATCATCTCCGCGATGGCTTTGTCGAACGGCTCATAGATGCCTTCGCCCGAAAAAGTACCGAAGATTTTTCCGTCCGGATCAATCAGGACCAGAGTCGGCCACGCATGAACATCGTAATCGCGCCAGACCCGCATGGCGCGGTCGTTGACCACCGGATGGGCGATCTCGTAGCGCAACACGGCTTGGCGGATGTTCTCGGTCTCCTGTTCGGTGGTGAACTTGGCCGAATGGACGCCGATGACCACCAGTTCCTTTTCGTATTTCTTTTCCAGCCGCTTGAGATCAGGAATGATGTGCATGCAGTTGATGCAGCAGTAGGTCCAGAAATCGAGGAGAACGATTTTTCCGCGCAGATCGCGCAGCCGAAGCGGCCGGGCGGTATTGAGCCACTCAAGGCCGTCCGGGAAATCGGGCGCGTTGACGTTTCCGCGGTAGTCGCTTTGCATGGGCAGGCCCTTTCGCAGGTCCACGATATAGGATTGCGCGCCGAACCATCCGACGGTGGCGAGCAATGTGAGAAAAAGGAAGAAATATAGAGTGCTGGACCTCATTGCGTATGCTTTGGCTTGCGACGCTTCGACGCTCGGTGTGTAAAACCGCTTTTGTCGCGCACAGGTAAATCGCATCCTTTTTCCCCGTGCATCTATGCTTAGGAATACTGCCGGCGGGTTGTCGCATTCAAGATGAACAAGTCAAACAACAAGAAAATTGGCGGACCGGCGGGTTTCGGAGACATCCAAAGTCAGGTGACCAACCCTTGTAGAAGGAGAGAGACTAACGAAATAATGCGACTCCAATGTAACAGGGGCAGCTCGCCCATGAAAACGCAGGTGTTTCGGGGGTGTTGTTGCAAAACTCCTGGTCGGGATGCCCATACGACCTGCTATTGCAATTTCTTCGAAGAAGTACCCGAAGCAAGCCAGCTTGACAAAAGGGCAAAGATTGTTGGGAAATCTATGGTGCTGAGTTTGTCAAGTGCAGAAGCGGGTTCTCAACGGAAAAGGAAAAGCGCACATTGCTGTTCCAATGGTCTGACAACTTTGTCCGCATTGAGCAAATCATCCGTTCGTACATAGTGAAACGGCTGCTGCCGCTGGCGAAGTCCGATTTGGCAGCCGCCGAGGTGGTAGTCCCTTTGGGGGGTATGAACAGCGTCATTCGGATTGTTCGCACGAAAACGGGACAGGGATTTGTGGTGCGCGTGTTCCCGCGCGCCGAGCGCGCCCGGTTGCGTTCGCTGATTGAGGTCGGAAAGATGCTGCAAAGCCGCGGCGTCGCCGTGCCGCCGACCGTGGACTGGGTGGAAGACTATTCCGAGAGCCATCTGGTGATTCACGCCGAGCGCCTGATTGAGGGCCAAACGCTGGTTGGGCACCGCGCCGAAGCCTCCACGGCGCATTTGCTGGCATCGCTGTTCCATTCCTTGCACCGGACCAAATCGCCGCAGTGGGGGCCGCCGGACAATCTCGAAAGTGCGGACTTTTCAATCTACTCGTTCCGCCGCGCAAAAAACCGCCTGCGTGGGGTGCGCAAGGTGTTGACGCGCACAGCCGACAAGGCCGTCTTTGAAAAAATCCTCGATTGGTTCACCGCCGAACGCCACCGCTTCGACGGGGTGCGTGAATTCGATCTTACCCACGACAAGATCAATCCCGGAAATCTCCTCTGGGCGCCGGCGGAAAGGAAATACTATTTGCTCGACCTCGCGACGGTTCGCTTCGGCGTGCGCACCAAAGACCTTGTCGCACTCTATCACGAGGTGTTGCAAGAAGACCCCAAAGCCATTGCACAGTTCGAGACCGCCTATTGGGCGGGAAGTACGGACGGCGAACGCCAACAGAATGAGCGGCTGTGGCGCTGGTATCACGCCTACTATCATCTGGCGGAGGCGGCCTCGCAAATCAAACGCGCCCACAATGCCACCGCCCGGTATGTGCTGGCCGATTCGGATTATTACGAAAAGTTCCGCCGCCACTGGGATCAACTGCTGGCGGTAATCCATGGATAATCAAAGGGAAACGGTATGGATATTCGGATCGAGCGGCTGGCGGATTTGCTGGTGCGCTATTCGAACAAAGTGCGACGCGGCGACGTTGTCGAAATTCACGGTCCGCCGGCGGCGGCGCCGCTTATCGAAGCAGTGTATCGGAAGGCGCTCGAAGCCGGAGCACTGGTGCGGGCGGAGCTGTCCCTGCCGTCGCTGGTCGAAATACTTCTTCGCCATGGCAACGAAGCGCAGTTGAAATACTGGCGGCCGACGCTCCTGCAGGACATCCGCGATACGCAGTGTTTTTTCGAGATTTGGGCGGAGGAAAACACACGCGCGCATTCAAACATTGATCCGGCGCGCGACCAGATTCGCCAACGCGCGCGCCGGCCGCTCCGCGACTTGTTCATGCAGCGCGCCGCCGAAAAGAAACTGCGCTGGGTTGGGACCATTTATCCCACCCATGGCATGGCGCAGGACGCCGAAATGTCGCTGGCGGAATATACCGACTTTTTTCTGCGCGCCTGCAAATGCGACCGGCCGGACCCTGTGGCGGCATGGAAGGACGTCGAGCGGCGGCAGCGGCGAATTGTGCGGCGGCTGACCGGCACAACGACCCTCCGCGTGGTTGCCCGCGACACCGATCTCACCTTGTCGGTCGCCGGACGGAAATGGGAAAACTGCTGCGGCACGGAGAACATGCCCGACGGGGAAGTGTTCACGTCGCCCGTCGAAAACTCCGCCGAGGGCACGATCCGGTTCTCCTTCCCCGCCATCCACGACGGACGCGAGGTACAGGACATTCGTCTAACCTTCCGGCGGGGCCGTGTGGTCGAGGCGACGGCGGCCAAGAACGAAGACTATCTGCGCAAGATGATTGCGCTCGACGAAGGTTCGCAGCGGCTTGGCGAATTTGCCTTCGGGCTCAACGACGACATCCAGCAGTTCACGCGAGACATCCTGTTCGACGAAAAAATTGGCGGGACAGTCCATATCGCCCTCGGCGCGGCCTTCCCTGAAACCGGCGGCAAAAACAAGTCGGCGCTTCACTGGGACATGATCTGCGACCTGCGCAAGGCGGGCGAGGTGTTCGTGGACGGCAAACGCGTGTTCACAAACGGAAAGTGGTTGTTCTGATGCTTCGCTCCCGCAATCCGCTATGGCAGTTGCTGTGGCCGGTGCGTTTGGCGCTGACACCTGTGTATTGGACGGGGCTGCAATTCCACAAAGGCCTGTATGCGTGGGGCATCAAGCGGCGCTACCGTCCGCCTATTCCGGTAATATGTGTGGGAAATCTTACCACCGGCGGAACGGGCAAGACGCCGCTGGTCATTGCGATTGCCCAGATGCTGCAAGCGGCAAACAAGAACGTGGCGGTAATTACCCGCGGGTATCGCAGAGCACGCAGCGGTGATCGCTGTACCGTCAGGAGAGACGAGCCTCCGATGGATCCAGCGGCCCTCGCCAACCTAATGGGCGACGAACCGGCGATGATGAAGTGCAGGCTGAAGGGAGTTCCCGTGGTGTGTGCAACCCGCCGCGCCGATGCAGCACAGCATCTGGCCGCGGAAACCGCCTGCGAGGTGATCGTCTCGGACGATGGCTTTCAGCACTGGGCGCTCGAACGCGATCTCGATATTGTCGTGATAGATGCCGGCCAGCCCGTGCAGCTCAACCATCTGATGCCGTGGGGAAACCTGCGCGAAGGCTTTCGGGCTTTGCGCCGCGCGCACGTGGCCGTCATCACCAAAGCGGGCAATGCCATTGAGCGCGACCGCGCCGTGTCGCTGGTTCGCCGTTTCAACCCCGACATTGCCGTCTGGCATGTGGATTTTGCCCCGCGTGAATTGAAACTGCTCTGCCCAACCGGCGACACGGCTCCGCTTTCAGCACTTGCCGGACAGCCCGTAATTCTTGTGGCAGGTATTGCTTCGCCTGCGGGCTTCGAGAGAATGGTCGAGTCGCTGGGCTGCCGCATTGTGGGGCGCTTTTTCTACCGCGACCACTTTTCCTATCCCGAACTTGTGATCCGCTATCTCGAACGGCAGGCTGAAAAGCAGGGGGCGCGGTTTCTGCTGACCACTGAAAAAGACGCCGTCAAACTATGCGGCCGCACTGCACCCAATGCCCCTTGGGCGGCGTTGACCATTGAACCGGTCTGGCTGGATCCGCCGGCCGACCGCGCGGCGGCCTTTATCCACCAGAAGATTACCGCACCATCAGATGGATCGCGGCCGTTCCCGCCGGCGGGCTAGCTTCTACACAACCTCCAACAGTCTGCTTTATCCATACCGTCATCAATGGCCCGACAGTCGCCGCCCGCGGCAAGATTCTCTGCAGGGCTATCCATGTTACGGCGAGAAATCCGGGCTAGCCGCGTTTGGGTTTGGACAGCCATTCATTGGCTTCCGGGTCGTCCAAGATTTGCTCCTTTTCAGGGTCCCACCGGATCCGCCGCTTGAGACGGATGGTAATATCGCTCAGCTGGCAGATCGTGTCCGACCGCTGGGCGGTTTCGACCGGGCAGATGGTTTCTTTGCGCGACTGAATACAATCGAGGAAATTGCGATAGTGATTGTCGCTCTTGTATAAGTGGATATCCGACGGTCCCGGCTCCCATTTCAAGAGCGACTCCGGTTTTGCCTCGATCCTCTGCCGGTCCACAAACACCCAGCCGTCCGTTCCCTCGAACGTTACTCCGTGGCGAACCTGTTTTTCGTCGGCGTAAATGAGTTTAACGCCATTGGCATACAGGCAGTTGACCAACCAACGCGTGGGCGTATCGGTCAACTCACCTTTGGGCGGAAAATCGCCTGTCCCTTCATAGTCAATCGGTCCGGTGTGGTCGGTATTATTTCCCCACTGTGCAATATCCACGTGGTGAATGCCCCAGCCGGCAATGAATCCCAGCGCGTAGTCGGAAATGTGATACCAATAAGGGGTCTTGGTGCGTTTTTCCGTGTAGGGAACTTTTCTGGCCGGTCCCAGCCACAGGTCATAATCAAATCCGGGCGGCACCGGTGCTTCGGCGTCGCGTTCGGCGCGAATGCCAAAGGGCGAGCCGACCTTGATCGTTTCGAGCCGGCCGATTTTGCCGTTGCGTACTAGTTCACAGGCTTGTCGAAACCGTGCGTCGGAGCGTTGTTGGGTGCCGAATTGAAAGATGCGCTGCGCTTTTTTTACGGCGTTGCACAACGCCCGCCCCTCGGCCACGCTGAGGCCCAGCGGTTTTTCCAGATACATATCCTTGCCGGCCTCAGCGGCGGCAATCCCGATGGGCACGTGCCAGTGGTCGGGCGTGGCAATCATCACGGCGTCAATGTCCGTTCGCGCCAGCAGCTGGCGAAAGTCATGATACATGGCACAGCCTTTGTAGTCGGCCTTGCCCAAGCGCCCGGCATAAAACTTTTCCACCCGGTCCTTGGCCTCCAGACGTCTTTTTTCATCCACGTCGCAGACGGCCACGACGCGCGCATCGTCCAGCCCGGCGTTCATCAGACCGTTCATATTCGCTGTGCCCCGGCCGCCGACCCCGATGCAGCCGATCGCAATCAGGTCGTTGGCGGCTTTTGGCTTGGCTTTTTTATTCACCTTTGCGCAGAGAAGGAAGGGACCGGCGGCCGCCGTTCCAAGAATTTGGAAGAATGACCGCCGCGCAATACTTCGCCCATGGCTCATTGTCGCTCTCCTTTTCCGATGAAGGAATTCTGCAATCGCGCCTTCGTTGTCTCCGATCTACGGCCTCGAGTGCAATTCGCATGTAGCTTATTTGTATCAGCGTTTCAACAAGTATTCCGGCGGTTGTGTGATCCGCGGGAGTGGAAAAAATATTTGCGATTGCCGGCGGGACAGGTAGGCTCCTTTGGCAGAGGAAAGGAGCCGCATTGATGCGCAAAAATTTGGCTGGGTGGTTGTATGTTATCGTGTTATGCACGGCAAGTTTGCCGCTCGATGCGGCGGAACAGGCCCTGAAGGTCAGTCCGAGCGGGCATTATTTCACTTGGCGCGGCAAAACGATCCTGCTTGTCGGCGATAGCGGCACGCAATGCATCCTGCAGAATCTCAATGTGGACTACCGACGCTGGGTGGATGATTGTGCAGCGCGCGGCATGACGGCCCTCCACGTCTGGTCGTTTCTTGGGCCGCGCCAAAAGCAGGACAGCAGCGTCGTCGAAAGGCGCTGGGGTTATGTCTATCCGGGCGCAACGCCGTGGAAGCGCCGTGCCGGTGGCTCGCCCGGTGCCGACCAGTTGCCGCAATGGGACCTGACACAGTTTGACGAGGGCAACGACCCGTCGAAGCACTACTGGCCGCGCCTGCGCGACCTTGCCTTGCGCGCCCGCGACAAAGGTCTTGTGTTTGGGTTCACTGTTTTCTTTGGCTGGCCCAAACATGCCGAATCTCAACAACCCGACTGGGATTATCACCCCTTCAATGTTAGAAACGGCGGCCACCTCACGGACAACAACGCCGTGCAAATCATTCATTCGCCCGGCGTCGAGGTCTTGAGCGAAAACTGGTCGGATGCGTGGCCCGCCGCCAAAAAAACGCAGTGGATTTGGGAGCGGTTCAGCGACAAGTTAATCCGCGATCTGAATCCGCTCGGCAATGTGTTCTTTGTGTTCATGGACGAGCACTCCTACAGCGAGGGCAACTGCGGCGACCATTTTCTTCACTTCTTCAAGAAGCGCGGCGCACTCTGGGTGGACTGGAGCAAACGCCGCCGCGACGTGGACGCCGTTTATGTCGAAACCGCGACGCTGACCGACCGCAACCGGCTGGCTGTCGGCGGCTTCACGGCCTTGCCCGCGCGCCCGCTGTTGTGTCTCGAAGGGCCGCCCTATACACTTGGCGACAGCGGCGTCCGACGCTCGATGTGGACGTTTGCCATCGGCGGCGGCCATTTTCTTTTTCATGATGACGCCGAACAGGGAACCGACCAAACCGGCATCATGGGCTATGATCCGAATGTCAAAGATGGGCGGATACCCTATACGACCTATGATTGGCTGGGTTACATGAGCCGTTTTTTCAATGAGGGCCTGACGAACCTCGATGCCCTGCGTCCGCACAATGAGAGGGTCGGCGGCGGGGGAACGAAAGCCTGCTGTCTGGCCACACCGGGCGTCGAGTATGCCGTGTATCTGCCGGAGGGCGGAACACTTCAACTCGACCTTGGCGCAGCGGAAGGAAAGACGTTTTTCGCCGACTGGTATGACCCGCGAACGGGGATTTGGACCCCTGCCGGAACGGTGAAGGGCGGAGGGTGGACATCTCTGACGCCGCCGCACAATCCAACCGACGACTGGGCGCTTCGCTTGCGGCTGGAGCGCAATTGAGCGGGTGCATGATCTGCAGGGATGTTGAGTTTTTATGGCACGTCAAAAGAAAAAGCAGAAACATTTGCCACGATGGTATGAAACGGTTCGCCGCCTTGCCGCTCCGGCGGCCGAGCGCGCCGCCGACGCACTGGGCTGGTTTGGCCGCACCTATCTGGCGGTGTTGTTGGTTCCGGCCGAGGGCATACCTGCGGCGGCGGCGGGTGGGACTTGGACTTTCCCCTTGGGTATGGTGGCGGTGTGCAGCGTGTTGGAGACGGTTTTGTTTTGGGTGGCAGTGGCGGCCTTGGATTCGGAAGCAGCAGCCCGTTTGTTGACGGCCATGAACGTGTTGTATTCCGGTTTGGCCTTGCTGTTTTTTCTTCTGGCACTGAGCGCGAGTCTGTGGGCGGGCTGCCGGGTTTTTGCGCGCCAGAACCCCACGCTGCTTGGAGCGATGAACTGCGTGGCCGTCGCCTTGGTACCGTTTTCGGCGTTGACGGCGGGCGCCGGCCTGGTTCTCTATTTGTTTCGTGCTCTGGCGGTATTGATGGGCGTGTATGCGGCGTTGGTGGCGGCCGGATATTTGGCCGAAGCGTTGAGAACCCAAAGCGATTTTTCCCCTGCGCAGTCGCTGTATGCTATTCCGTTGATGATTGTCGCCGCAATGTTTCTCAGCGGCCTGGGCTGGTTGGTCTTTCGCGGATTGCTGCCGGCGGGACTCTGAGCACCGTGAAAACACCGAGCCGCCATTCACGCAATGACGAAGGGATTCTGGATTATGGCCACACGAAAAAAGGTTTTGGTAACGGGTGCCAAAGGCATGCTGGGCACGGACTTGGTGGCCCGAATCAAAATGACGCGCAAATACGACCTCGTCGCCGTGGACATCGAGGAAATGGACATCACGCGCCTGAGCGAGGTCAAAAACACCCTTCTCGAACACCGCCCGGACGTCGTCATTCATTGCGCCGCCTATACCAACGTGGACCGTGCCGAAAACGAACGCGAACTGGCCATGGCCGTCAACAGTGAGGGCACCAAACATGTGGCATTCTTCTGTCGCGAGATAGGCGCCGAGATGATCTACATCAGCACCGACTACGTTTTCGATGGAGTGAAGCAGACCCCTTACGTCGAAACCGACCGCACGCATCCAATCAATGTTTATGGGGCCAGCAAGCTGGCCGGCGAGGAGCACGTGGCCGTGCTTCTGGAAAAACACAAAATCTGCCGCACGTCGTGGTTGTGCGGCGTGCATGGGCACAATTTTATTTATTCCATTCTGCAGGCGGTGTCCGAGGGTCGCCCGCTTTCCGTCGTCAACGACCAGATTGGACGCCCCACCTTTACCTTTGACTTGGCCGAGGCTCTGCTGTGGCTGCTGGACAGACCACAGTATGGGGTTTTTCACATCACCAATTCCGGCTTTTGTTCATGGTATGAGTTTGCGCAGAAAATCATTCATCTTGGCGGGATCAAGGACGTCGCGGTGCGCCCGATCACCAGCGAGCAATTTCGGAGTCTGGCGCGACGGCCTCCGTATTCGGTGCTGGAAAACCGGCGCCTCGAACAACTGGGGTTTCGGCCGTTGCCGCGATGGGAAGACAGCCTTCGGGAATTTCTGGCACGAAAAACCGCCCTGGAACAATCGGGCGTGCCCCCGGTGGTGGCCCGCCGCGGAACCTCGAAGTAATGCGGTGCGGAGAAAGGAATCCGGCATCGCAGCAAGGAGATCGCAGAGTGCTCTCGAAAACCGCCCTCAAACGCATCCGGCAATGGCTGGAGTCGGATCTCGACGCCGCAAGCCGCTGGGAAGTCCAGCGCCTGCTGGATGCCGGCGAAGAGGCGGAACTTGAAGACCGCTTTGCCTTTGATCTGGAGTTCGGCACCGGCGGGTTGCGCGGTGTCATGGCCGCCGGCACCAATCGCATGAACACCTATACCGTCGCGCGCGCCACGCAGGGCCTTGCCGACTACATTCACCGCCAGTGCATCCGCCGTCCGTCGGCCGTCGTGGCCTACGACTCCCGCCATCATTCGCGGGATTTCGCCCGCACCACGGCGGAGGTGTTTGCCGCCAACGGCATCCGCGTGTTTCTATTCCGCCACCTGCGCCCCACCCCGCTCCTTTCGTTTGCCGTCCGCCATTTTGGTGCAACCGCCGGCGTGGTCATCACCAGCAGCCACAATCCCAAACAGTATAACGGCTACAAATGTTGCTGGAGCGACGGTGCGCAGGTGGTTCCTCCGCATGACGTCGGCATCATTCGCCAAGTCAAGCGAATCACGTCGCCGGGCCAGATTCGCCGGATGGATTTTGCCCGTGCGGTGCGTTTGGGGCGAATCAAACTAATCGGGGCCGGGGTGGATCGCGTGTACTTGCGCGCCATCCGGCCGCTGTCGCTCCATCCGGAAATTATCCGGTCGGTCGGCCGCGACCTGAAAATTGTTTATACCCCCTTGCATGGCACCGGCGGAACGATGGTGCCGAAAGCCCTGCGCGATTGGGGCTTTCGCCGCGTAGCCCTCGTCCCCTCGCAGGCGCGTCCCGACGGCGATTTTCCGACCGTCGAGTCGCCCAACCCAGAAGACCCCGCCGCCATGGCCGAGGCCATCGCCGTCGCCCGCCGCACCGATGCCGATCTGGTGCTGGCCAGCGACCCGGACGCCGACCGTCTGGGCGTGGCCGTGCGCATCGCGCGCGGGCGCTATCAGATGCTGACCGGCAATCAGGTGGGCGTGCTGCTGGCCGACTATCTCTGCCGCGAAATGAATGCCGTCGGCACGCTCCCCGACAACGCCCTGATTGTGACCACGATAGTCTCGACCGATCTGATCGAGCGGGTGGGCGCGTATTATGGCGTTGCGGTCGAGGAGGTGCTGACGGGTTTCAAATGGATTTGCGAGAGAATCCGCGCCAACGAGGAGCGGCGGGCGCGCGGCAAGTCTTGGCTCTCGTTTATTTTCGGTACCGAAGAATCCTATGGCTACCTCGTTGGCACCGTCGCGCGGGACAAGGATTCCGTCATCGCTTCGTGTGTCTGCGCCGAAATGGCGGCCGTGGCCCGCAGCCGCGGCAAAACCCTCGTGCAGGAACTCGACGCGATCGAAATGCGCCACGGAGTTTTTCTCGAAGAGGGACAGTCCATTTTCCATCCCGGCGTCGAAGGCGCCGCCATGATCAAGCGGATCATGGACTCGTTGCGCAAAAACCCGCCGCGGCGGATCGGCAGCCTGCCGGTGGTGCGCGTCGGTGATGTGCTGCGGGGCTTGTGGAGACCGCTGCCGGACGGCCGCGGGACATCATCGCGACGCGGCGGGCGGATCGCCCTGCCGAAATCGGATGTACTGATTTTCGAGTTGGCCGACGGTGGCAAAGTGATCGCGCGGCCTTCGGGCACCGAGCCGAAAATCAAGTTCTATTTTAATCTATGCGAGTGCGAAGGAATTCCGTTCACCTCACGCGCGCAACTGGAAAAGGCACGCCGCGCGTTGGCCGACAAGATGCAACGCATCAAGGCCGACTTTCTCCGCGAAGTCGAGGCGAGGGGCAAATAACAGCGGCAATGCGTCAACCGATTCGCAATGAAACAGACTTGTAGTGTGCCATAACACCGGAAGCGCGCCCGCGAAAACAAGCCACAGCAGAGAACTTACAACAGGACGGCATGCTTTTTCCAATCCCTTTCCGCTAACCCCTTGTCTCTATTCTCGCAATAGTTCCAACTTCAGGCTCATCGGTCTAAACATCCAGCCAATTTGCGAGGATCTTTTCTAACCTCTAACCTCTAGCCTCTGACCTCTTGCTTGTGGCCGGATGTGACGTTAGCCAATCTTTGGAGTGCGGCAGCCTATGCTGCCGCTTTCTAATTGTCGTTGTGAAAAGAAACGTTCGTTTTTCCGGGAAAGGCCCCGTTTTGTTTGGTTGGCGCCTTCGGAGAGCAAAGTAGCAGCATTGGCCGCCGCACTCCAAAGGGCAAGATAAACACATACCATGCTTCGACTCTTTGGTCCAACGGGGCCTTTGCCCACAACCAAAGGAATGTGCACAAGGGCATATGGACAATACGCACGGGGCCTATGTACAGGAGAATTGGGATTTCAGTCTGCGCGCCGTTCTTTCCGGCCCTGAAAGGGCCGCCGCGGCTATTTATCAAATCCGAATATGGCAAGCATCAGCGGCGCTATAAGAGCCATTTGTTTTGGCTCAGAAAAATGCCGTAACGCATACACAAATATCAGTGGCCCTGAAAGGGCTATCTATTTTAGCAGGAACCGGCCGGACGACGACATCCTTGCCGAAGTCGAGGTTTTTACTGGCCCTGAAAGGGCTCCCTATTTTGGGCCATGGAAAGGCTGTATTGGACAAATATCTTGGCCCTGAAAGGGCTCCCTATTTTGGGCCATGGAAAGGCCATATCACATACAAAAAGAGGGCTGGCCCTGAAAGGGCCATCTAATTTAGCCCAGGGCAACGCCCTGGGAAAAATCGCAATCTAAATTGGCAAGCCCTGAAAGGGCGCTCTATCGTCGAGATCGGTCGTTTTTGTCGCGCGCCCTTTCAGGGCTTTAAAATCTGATTTCGGGAAAATTTGCCAATGCGTTGCCTTGCGCGTTTACTTTGGTGCTGTTGCAGGTGCTGAGGTTGGCGGGGCAACGACCGGCGGAATCGAGGACGGCGCGCGAACCGCAACCGGCGCGGTCGTCGGCGTGTCGAGCCGCCCGCGAGGCAGCCGCGGCGGGGTCGGCGGGGTGATACGCGGGCGCGGCAGCAGGCGGCTTGCGGTGGTTGCTGCGGATGTGACCGGCAAAGTGGACGTGGTTGGCCTCGGATGCAGTTTTTGTAGATCGGCTTCGAGTTGCTCGACCTGCTTCATCAAGACCTCGCGGCGGGCCAGAAGCGGGGCCATTTGCGGATTTGCACGCAACTTTTCCAGCATCTTATTATCGAGCGCAATCGCCGCGCGTCCCACAGCGGTTTGCAGAGCGGCGATTTCCGGGTCGTTCTTCACGCGCGCTTCTATCTGATTGAGGCGGGCAATAATCTCGCGGTTGCGGCGGGCTGCCGCGCGCCGCGTCTCAATCGGCAGGGCCGGGTTGGTCATCTCTATGCGGAGCGCATCGGCTTCGCGCTGCAACTGCGCCGTTTCGGTCGAGCGCCACACCCTTTCCTTTGTTTTTTCATCGAGGATTTTTTTCGCCTGCTCGAACGCCGCCACCAACGGCGCCACTTCCGGATCGAGCAGAAGCGACTGTTTGGCCTGCGCCAGCGAGATTTCCACAAGACGCAGCTCTGCCGGCGCCTGCAGCGGATGAGTGGTCGGGGGCGTGGCATACGGCGTAGGCGTGGGGGTTACCACGCGACTGGCCAGTGGTTTTGTTGTCGGAATTTCCGGCGCCGACAAAGGAATATCCGCCGCGCGCGCACGCACCGGCCAAAGGCCAACCATGACAATCCCCATAAATACGACACGCATGAAAGACTTCCCTCCGCAGACGCGACGGGCATCGCCGGCTTCACCGCACCGGCCGCGCGCCCGCCGATGAAAAATACCGCAGGTCGGATTCGACCATCATCGCCACCAGTTTCTCGAACGATACCTTGGGCTTCCAGCCCAGTTTGGTGCGCGCCTTGGTGGCATCGCCGATGAGCAGGTCCACTTCGGCCGGCCGCACCAGCTTCTGATCTATTTTGACAAACTCCTCCCAGTTCAGGTTCACGCAGCGAAAAGCGGTTTCGACCAATTCGCGCACCGAATGCGTTTCCCCCGTGGCCACCACATAGTCGTCGGGTCGGTCCTGCTGGAGCATCAGCCACATGGCCTCGACGTAGTCGCCGGCATAGCCCCAGTCGCGCTTGGCGTCGAGATTGCCGAGGCGCAACTCGGCGATTTGGCCGAGTTTGATCCGTGCGGCGGCGCTGGTGACTTTGCGCGTGACAAATTCCAGACCGCGCCGCGGCGACTCGTGGTTGAACAGGATTCCGGAGCAGGCAAAGATGCCGTAACTTTCGCGATAATTGATCGTAATCCAGTGGCCGTAGAGTTTCGACACCCCATAAGGCGAGCGCGGATAGAACGGCGTTTTTTCATTCTGCGGAACCGCCTGCACCTTCCCGAACATCTCGCTGGTCGAGGCCTGATAGAATCGGATGCTCGGATCAATGATGCGGATCGCTTCGAGCAGGCGGGTCACGCCGAGGCCTGTGATTTCGCCGGTCAGGAGCGGCTGCGTCCACGAGGTCGGAACAAACGACTGGGCGGCCAGGTTATAGACCTCGCACGGCCGGTATTGCTTGATGATTGCTTCGAGCGAGTTTTGGTCGAGCAGATCGCCCTGCACTAGCGTGATCTGATCCACGATCTGCTCGATGCGATCAAAGTTCTCGATGCTCGTACGCCGGTGCATGCCGACGACCTCGTAGCCTTTGGAAAGCAGAAACTCAGCCAGATACGAGCCGTCTTGGCCGGTGATGCCGGTAATCAACGCGCATTTGGACACAAGCCGTTCCTCCTTTTTTCTGCAAGCAGCGACTGGATATTGGTTTTGCGAAAAGCCGCTAATCAAGGCAAAAACCACTCGGACGCTCAAACCGGTAAAATCCGATTGCAAGACCGCCAAAACGCTGATCAGAATTGGTTGTTGGATTCGACCACAACTTTCCCTCAGGAGGACTCGCATGAAGAGCGTTCGTTGGCCGTTGGTTCTTGGACTTGCCCTGCTGCTGGGTGCGTCAGCTTTTGAGGCGTCTGCCGGCGATGCCCCAACCGGATTCCGCCGGCTGCCGGTGCGCGAGTATCGCGACAAAATGAAAGCCGGCTGGATCGGCCAGATCATCGGTGTGGCATGGGGCGCGCCGACCGAGGGGCAGTATCGCCAGATCATGCCGCCGGAAAAAATGCCGCCCTTCTCCGACGACCTCGTCAACAAGGCCTTCGGGCAGGACGACCTCTATGTGGAAATGACCTTTCTGCGAACCATGGAGCAGCACGGCTTCGACGTCTCCATTCGGCAGGCCGGCATTGACTTTGCCAACAGCGGCTACGCGTTGTGGGTGGCAAACGCCGCCGGACGCAACAATCTGCGCAACGGCATTGCGCCGCCCGACTCCAGTCATCCGAAGTTCCACGACTGCGCCGGCGCCATTGACTACCAGATCGAGGCTGACTACGCGGGGCTGATCGCACCCGGAATGCCCAACACAGTTATTGCACTGGGGGCAAAATTCGGCCGACTCATGAACTACGGCGACGGCGTCTATGCCGGCCAGTTTATGGGTGCAATGTATGCCGAGGCGTTCTTTGAAACCGATCCCTTCAAACTGGTGGCCGCCGGATTGAAGGCCATTCCGTCCGAATGCATGTATGCCGAGATGGTGCGGGACATGTTGCAGTGGCGGCGGGAAAACCCCGACAACTGGGAAAAGACATGGGCCCGCGTGGGCGAGAAATACCGCAAGAACAAAAATTATTATATCAGCGCGCTCGACGTCAAACTCGAGGGCGCGTTTGTCCTCATGGGCCTGCTCTATGGCGACGGCGATCTGGACAAGACGATGGCGATCTCCTGCCGCTGCGGAAGCGATTCCGACTGCAACCCGTCGAGCGCCGGCGGGGTCATGTTCACCACGCTGGGCGTCTCCAAACTGCCCGAACGCTACTACCAAAAACTGGACGAGAGCAAAGTGTTCAGCCACACGGCCTACAATGTTCCGGCGCTGCTCGATGTATGCGAGAAACTGGCGCGGCAGGCCCTTGTGCGCGAAGGCGGCCGGATTGAAAAAGATGCCGACGGCGAAGAAGTGTTTGTGATTCCCATTCGCCAGCCGCGCCCCAGCGCGTTCGAGGACCTCAAAAATCCCGGCCCGATTGCCGGAAGCCGCTTCACCGACGCCGAGATGAAGCTGATTCAAAGGCCGGCACTTTCGTGGGCAATGCCCAAATTCTTTGCCGGTTGGAAGGCCGCCGAGTCTGTCCTGCGCGGCTCGCTTTTCGCGTGGGAACGGAACGGCCGCACGAACGTCATTCTGCTGCGGCCGGCCAAACCGGGTGAACCGGTCGTGCTGACGCGCGCGGTGGACTTGCCCGCACGGAAAACCGCCACGCTCAAGTTCGATGCGGCGCTGGAGAATCCCAAAGACCACTGGACGGTCATCGTAAAAGCCAACGGCAACGAGTTGCTGCGCAAGACGCTTTCCGCCGACACCGCAAAGGACGGCTGGCTGGCGATTGAAGCGAACCTGTCCTCACTTGCAGGCAAGAGTGGTGCGGTCGAGATTGTGGTGCATCCCCAAGAGGTCAAAGCGAAAACAAGTCCGGCGATTTGTCTTGCCGGCTTGGCCATCGAAGCCGGGCGGTAGGATGCGTCTATTTTGCGCGGACCATCTTTGCTGCATAAAAGCCGTCCAGATGGTGCTCCGGCGGCCACGTGCGAAGATCGCCGCGCGAATCCAGAAACGGCTGCAGATACGGCTCGGTGTGGAATCTGGCGTCTGCCCGCGCAAAATGCGGATGGGCGGCGAGGAAACGCTCGACCACGTCCTCGTTTTCGATGGGGCCGAGCGTGCAGGTGCTGTAGATGAGGCGGCCGCCGGGGGCGACGTGTTGGGCGGCCCGTGACAGAATCTCCAATTGCCGCTGCGCAGCGCGTTGAATGTCGCGCATTGTCCGGCGCCAGCGAATATCGGGATGGCGTTGAATCGTTCCCAAGCCGCTGCACGGGGCATCCACGAGGACGGCGTCGGCGGGAGCAAAAGCGGGGGAATGGGGCGGCGCGTCTGCGCCATTGGCCGTTTCGGATGGGCGAATGCACAGCGTTTGAATTGAGCGAAGGCCGAGGCGTTGGGCGTGAAGAGCGACTTGTTCGAGGCGGCGGGCGTCCACGTCGAGCGCAAGGATTTCTGCGCGGTCGTCGCTGAGTTCGGCCAGATGGGTGGTCTTGCCGCCCGGCCCCGCGCACCAGTCAAGAATGCGTTCGCCCGGACGCGGCGCCACCCAATGGGCGATGAGTTGGGCGGCACCGTCTTGCACGGTGGCCAGCCCCTGCCGATACCACTCCGCCGAGGCAATGTCGCCGACGGGGCCTTCCAGAAAAAGCGACTCGGGTACGGGCCAACCAATGCGGCTGACGGTCAGACCGGATGCCGCCAGTTGTTCGGCGAGCGCCGCCGCTTCAATCCGGCGCCGATTGACGCGCAGCATGAGCGCCGGCGTTTGATTGTTCCACTCCAGCAACGCCTCGGTTTGATCCGCTGAATAATAGCTGAGCAAATAGTTCACCAGCCACAGGGGATGCGAAAAACGCCGGGCCAATTCTTTTGCCCAGCCGGCTTTTATCCCCTCTCCCTCCACGCCCTTGTCTCTTGTTTCTAGCGTCTTGCCTCTGACTTCTTCTTTGCCATGCTCTACCGCCAGCCGGCGCAGAATTGCATTGACCAGTCCTGCAGGGTTCTTGCCGGCCCAGCGCCGCGCCAGAGCTACCGACTCATTGACGGCTGCATGGGGCGGAATACGATCCATAAAGAGCATCTGGTATGCACCTAATTGCAGAATATCGCGAACGATGGGCGGTGTTTGGCTCCAAGGCCGACGGGTCATGCGCTTGAGAATGGCATCGAGTTGCATCCGGCGGCGCAAAACCCCCATCGTCAGTTCGGTCGCCAAACGCGAGTCGGCGCCATGGAGACCGCCGCGGCGCAAAAGGTCGTGAAGCAGCTGCGAGGCGTCGGTGTCGCGGTCTTGAAAATGCTGCAAAACGGCGAGCGCAATTTCGCGCGGATTTGACGTGGTCCAATCGGCGGGAATGGGTTTCATGGACCGGGATGCTGCTATGGCCGGGAAACAAAAGCAAGAAGACTGTGGAGTTGCCTTGCACCCCGGCCAAAAAGCTTGACGCACGCTGCGGTTGCGCAAGAATCCTTTCCGGCGGTTGCGCCCAGTCGTCGAAAGGCGGGAATCTTGCCGTGAAGAGTCGAACTCCAACCATGAAAAGGCTCCCCATCGGATTGTGGATTGTTTGTTTTGTCGCCGCCACGTCCGGTTGGGCCGGACAGCCTTCGGCACTTTCCGTGAATGCCGACCCGTTGGGCGGCCGCTGGCTAATCCTTGAGGGCAAGTTGAAAGAGCAGGGCTATTTTTTCGACGGCAAGCTCGGCGGCGTCTGCGGCAACGCCGACTTTCGCGAGCACCTGCGCCGCGTCAACTTCGACCGCACACTGGCGGCCAGCAACGCCGCGCCGTGGGGCGATTACAGCTATCGCTTCGACGCTCCAACCGGCGTCCTCACGCTGTCGCGGCCCGATGCTCCCGACATCCGCTGCTTCCTGAAATACCGCGAAGAACAATTGCGCCGGATCACACCGGAGTCGGCGCAGTGGATGCCTTTTGTGTGTGTGTTCTATGAACCGGAAAGCCGCCGCGCGTTTCTTATGGTGCGCAAGGGCGAGGAGAAGATCAGTCTTACCACACAGGGCGGCAGCATTTGCCAGCACAGCGTTTTTGTGCCGTTTGAAGACCCGTTGACGGGCACATGGGCTGTCCTGCCGCCGCACTCGAATGCCGACGGGCATCTGGAGTTTCGGTTCGATACACCGCCGCCGGCGCCGCCCGCCCGTCTTGTGGTTCACGCCGACAACTCCGCTGTAATGACCGAGGACGGCACTGTGGTGCGGTTCCGACTTCATCAGTGCGACCCCACGCGATGGATAATCGATCCGTTTCGCGATTCGCCCTGCTCGACCGGCACGGTGGTTCTCGAAGAAACTGCCGGACGGGTGCTCGGCCCCAGCATCGCCGTCACGCACTGGGTTCTGCCGGACAAGACCGTCGCCGCAGTTCTTCGCGCCGAAGGCACGCTGCGGCCGCCCAGCGTTCCGATGATTCGATTGCAGGGAGCAGAAACCCTCAGCCTTCGGCACTTGCTCGAACGGGCTCAGCTGAAACCGACCAGCTTGCTGGAACGCGCCCAACGGCGCGAAGGAGCAAAATAGCAACCCAACGGGCGGCTGAACGCATCGCGTTGGAATAGCCACCGCGTTCCCAGCGTCCGTGCTTCCACTTTTTGTCAGAAAGGAAACTCATCATGGCACATCGCAAATCCACATCTACCCGACGCGCGTTCCTCCGCCAGAGCCTTTCGGCGGGTACGGCCGCGGCGCTGGGCGCACCGCTGCTTTCACGTTTTGCCCGACCGGCCGCCGCTGGCGCCCCCGCTCGAAAGAACCCCAATTTTCTCATCATCGTTGCCGACGACATGGGCTTCTCCGATGCCGGTTGCTACGGCGGCGAAATCGCCACACCCAATCTCGACCGCCTCGCCACCGGCGGCATCCGCTTCACTCAAGGCTACTCGACCGGCCGCTGCTGGCCTTCGCGGGCCGCCCTCCTCACGGGGTATTATCCCCAGCAGGTGCGCATGGACCCGCCCCAAGGCCGGCTCCCAATTTGGACCCGCCTCGCTCCCCACTATCTGAAACCCCACGGCTACCGCTGCTACACCTCGGGCAAGTGGCATATCAATGGGGCGCCCAAGGGCGTGGCCGACGGTGGCTTTGATCGCTCCTACATTCTTCACGATCACAATCGCTACTTTTCGCCCAAACAGCACGAACTGGACGACAAGCCACTGCCGCCCGTCGAGGATGGAACCGACTATTATGTGACCACAGGCATTGCCGACTACATGATTGGCTTCCTTAAGGAGCATCAAGAGAAGCATCGCGGCCAGCCGTTCTTTTCTTATCTGGCCTTCATTGCGCCCCACTTCCCGCTCCATGCCCTGCCCGACGACATCGCGCGCTATCGCGGCAAGTACGACGAGGGATGGGATGTCGTCCGCGAGCGGCGGTGGAAACGGCTGCGCGAAATGGGCATCGTCAATTGCGCCCTGCCGCCCCTCGAACCCGACGTTATTCCCGGATGGAACCTGCCCAAGGAGAAATTGATGGAAATGATCGGGCCCGGCGAAGCCGATCGCGCCGTGCCGTGGAAAGAACTGACCCCGCAACAGCAGGAATTTCAGGCCGTCAAAATGGCCATCCACGCCGCCATGGTGGACCGTATGGACCGCGAGATCGGCCGCGTCCTCGATCAGATCAACGCCATGGGCGAGGCCGACAATACTGTGGTCTTTTTTGTCTCCGACAATGGCGCCAGCGCCGAGCAGATCATCCGCGGCGACATGCACGACCGCTCCGCCCCGCCCGGCTCGGCCAAGTCCTACCTGTGTCTGGGCCCCGGCTGGTCGAGTGCATCCAACTCCCCGTTCCGATTGCACAAGCACTGGGTGCACGAGGGCGGCATCGCCTCGCCCCTGATTGTGTATTGGCCGGCCGGGCTTCGCGCGCACGGCGAACTGCGCCACGATCCCTGCCATTTCATTGACCTGCTGCCGACCGTGCTCGAACTGGCTGGCGTGCGCGAAATCTCGCCCCAATGGAACGGGGCAACCGCACCGCCGATGGCGGGCAAGAGCCTCGTGCCCGCTCTGTCCAAGGACGGATCGGTTGTGCACGAGTATATCTATTTCAACCATCAAGGCAATCGTGCCCTGCGTGTCGGCAACTGGAAACTGGTCGCGCGTGGTGCCAACGGCCCCTGGGAGCTGTACGATCTGACTCATGACCGGTGCGAGTCGGTGAATCTGGTGCAAAAATACCCCGACCGCGTTCGGGAAATGTCGGCCCAGTGGCAACGACTCGAAGACGAATTCCGACGGCAGGCCGGCCCGCCCGAACCGGCTTCGGACAAAAAGGCAAAGCGCGAAAAGCAAAACAAAAAAGCGAAAATCGCTACGTAGAGCCGGCACCAAACGTTTTGTGCAAAGCTTAGCTTGCAACGCGCGTAATAAGGTTTTGCGTCTACGCACTTCATCCGATGAATCTTGATATTCCTGTCAAAGAAAAGGTCCATCCATGAAAATCACCGACATGCGGGTTCACTCGATTGCCATCGCCGACCCCCCGCTGCGAAGCTCCTACGGTTTGCATGCGCCCTATGCGTTGCGGACGATCCTCGAAATCGAGAGCGACGATGGGATAGTCGGAATCGCCGAGACCTACGGCGGCGAAGGGCCGGCCCGCGCCCTGCTCGACCTGCGCCCGCGCGTCCTCGGCGCCGACCCCTACCGCCTGACCAGCCTGCTTCTGCCTCTGTTGGACGGCGAAAGCGGCGGCCCTGCGCGCTCGCAAACCCATCTCGTCCCCGGCGAAAACCCGCTCGATGCCACCACCCGCACCTATGCCGCCATCGAAGTGGCCTGCCTCGACCTGATCGGCAAGTCACTGGGGCGGCCGGTGTGCGATCTGCTCGGCGGGCGTGTTCGCGATACCGTGCCGTTTTCGGCCTACGCATTCTACAAACACGCCGGCGGAGGCGGCGAAGGCGATGATGCCCGCGACGATGAATACGGCGAAGTGCTGACCCCCGAGGCGATGGTGCGCGAAGTCAAGCAGATGATTGCCCGCTACGGCTTCGGCTCGATCAAACTCAAGGGCGGCGTGCTCGATCCGGACCTCGAAATCGAAACGATGAAACAATTGCGCGCGGAGTTCGGCCCCAACATCCCGCTGCGCATTGACCCCAATTCGGCATGGACGGTAGACACGTCCGTGCGCGTTGGCAAAGCCCTTGCCGGGGAACTGTCCAACGGCGGCTACCTCGAAGACCCGACGGCCGGCCTCGAAAACCTGTCGGCGGTGCGAACGCAACTGCTTGCGGACGGGCTGGACATGCCGCTGGCCTCCAACGTCGCCGTAACCTCGTTTGCCGATCTGCCGCGCGCCATCGCTCTGGACGCTGTCCAGATCGTTCTGTCCGACCATCACTACTGGGGCGGAATGCGGCAGGTGCAGCACCTCGCGCGACTCTGTAAAACATTCGGCCTCGGGCTTTCGATGCACTCCAACAGCCATCTGGGCGTGTCGTTGATGGCCATGGCCCACGTGGCCGCCGCCACGCCCCATCTGACCTACGCGTGCGACACGCATTATCCGTGGCAGTCGGCCGAAGACGAGGTGGTGGCCGGCGGGCGGATTCCGATTGTCGGCGGCTGTGTGCAAATTCCCGAGCGGCCCGGCCTCGGAATCGAACTGGACTACGACCAACTGGCGCGCGGTCGTGCCCGCTACGAAAAATGCCCCTACCGCCGGCGCGACGACGAACAGGAAATGCGCAAGCACGTAGACCCCAACTGGAAACGAATCCTGCCGCGTTGGTAACACCGGCAACGCACCGGACAAACACGCCCCTCCCATGGCCATTCCGCTTTGGAACTGCC
>JAOAGV010000180.1:296-5475 GCA_026415575.1 Candidatus Sumerlaeia bacterium | reverse complement strand
GGCGAGCTTCATCATGTAGATGTACCCCACCGTAACCTGGCGGTCAAACGGCTCGCCCGTCCGGCCGTCATACAGCGTAGTCTGGCCCGACCGCGGCAGCCCGGCTTTTTCCAACCAATCCTTGATTTGCTCCTCGCGCGCGCCGTCGAAAACCGGCGAAGAGAATTTCAGCCCCAAGGTCTTGGCCGCCCATCCCAAGTGCGTCTCCAGAATCTGTCCCACATTCATGCGTGAGGGAACGCCCAATGGGTTCAGCACGATATCCACGGGCGTCCCGTCTTCCAGAAAAGGCATGTCCTCGACCGGCAGGATTCGCGCGATCACGCCCTTGTTGCCGTGGCGGCCGGCCATTTTGTCGCCGACCGACAGTTTGCGCTTCACTGCGACATAGACCTTGACCAGTTTGAGCACGCCCGCCGGCAGCTCATCGCCGGTCTTGATTCGGTCAATTTTGTTCTTCGCGGTATCCTCGATCTCCGCTTCTTTGGCCGCAAACCTCTGGTAAATCTCCTTGATCTTCTGCCCGCACTTGCCGTCCACCGGCAGCACGCCCGTTTTCAGGCAGCGATGGAGATAGGCGAGGTTCTGTTCGGTAACTTTCTGTCCGGGACGCAACTCCACATGGCCGGTTTCCAGATTGTGGATCTCCCGGTCCAAGTCCTTGAGAGCGGCCTTCAATTCGGCGAAGAAGCTGGTTTTGAGGTTTTCGATTTGGGCTTTGCACTCGGCCTCGATTTCATCCATTTGTTTCTTCTCGTCTTTGTCGGTACGGCCGGCGCGTTCCTTGCGCGAAAACACCTTCGTATCCACCACGATGCCGCGGCTGCCCGGCGGAACCCGCAGCGATGCATCGCGCACGTCGCCGGCTTTCTCCCCAAAAATCGCCCGAAGGAGCTTCTCCTCGCTGGTCAGATCGGTTTCGCCTTTCGGTGTGACCTTGCCGACCAGAATATCCCCCGGCTCGACTTCCGAGCCGATAAGCACAAGACCGTTTTCATCGAGCTTGCTCAGAGCGTCCTCGCTGACGTTGGGAATGTCCCGCGTAATTTCTTCCTTGCCCAGCTTCGTATCGCGCGCCTCAATCTCGAATTCTTCGATATGAATGGACGTGAACACGTCGTCTTTGACGAGGCGTTCGCTAATCAGGATGGCGTCCTCGAAGTTGTAGCCGCCCCATGACATGAAAGCGCACAGGACATTGCGGCCGAGGGCCAACTCGCCGTGATCGCAGGCCGGACCGTCGGCGATAACCTCCCGCATCTTTACTCTTTGTCCCACGCTGACAATCGGCTTCTGGTTCATGCAGGTGTTTTGGTTCGACCGTTGGAACTTCTGCAGACGATAGACGTCGGTGCCGCCCAACTCGTTTTTGATGCGAATTTCCGCAGCGTCCACGTACTCGACCACGCCGTCGTTCTTCGCGGTGATGCAGACGCCGGAATCCCCGGCAACTTTTCCCTCAATGCCGGTTCCAATCAACGGCGCCTCGGTCACGATCAGCGGCACTGCCTGCCGTTGCATGTTCGACCCCATCAGGGCGCGGTTGGCGTCGTCGTGTTCGAGGAATGGAATCAAGGCCGACGAGATGCTGACCAGCTGTTTGGGCGAAACGTCCATGTAGTGGACCTGCTCGCGCGGAACCATGCGATAGTCGCCCTTGTCGCGGCAGAGGACGCTTTTTTCGACAAACATTCCCTTGGCATCAATCGGCGCATTGGCCTGCGCAATTACAAACTTGTCCTCTTTGTCCGCCGTCAGCCAGTCCACGTGGTCGGTGACCCGCCCGTCCTCGACTCTGCGGTAGGGGGTTTCGATGAATCCAAACTCATTGATACGGGCATAGGTCGAGAGCGACGAGATCAGGCCGATGTTGGGGCCTTCCGGCGTTTCGATCGGACAGATGCGGCCGTAGTGGGTATGGTGGACGTCGCGCACGTCGAAGCCGGCGCGCTCTCGGCTCAACCCTCCCGGCCCCAGCGCGCTAAGCCGCCGCTTGTGTGTGAGCTCGGACAGCGGATTGGTCTGGTCCATAAACTGGGACAGCTGGCTGCGGCCGAAGAAATCGCGGATTTGCTGCGCCACCGGCTTGGGGTTGATCAGATTGTTGGGCAGGAGGTTTTCGAGGTCCACAATCCCCATGCGGTCGCGCGCCGTTTTCTCCAACTCTGCCAGCCCCAGCCGGATTTGGTTCTGGAGCAGTTCGCCAACCGATCGCACGCGCCGGTTGCCCAGATGGTCAATATCGTCCACATCGGCTTCCTCGTCGTGCAGTTCGATCAGGTGCTTCATGACGTGCACAATGTCGGCCGCCGTCAGAATGCGCGGGCCGCTGTCGGGGGGCAGATTGAACCGCCGGTTGATCTTGTGACGCCCGACCGGTCCCAGATCGTAACGCTTTTGGCTGAAAAAGGTTTCCTCGAGCAACCGCTTGCCGCTTTGGAACGAGAGCGGATTGCCCGGACGCAGGCGTTTGAAAATCTCGATGACCGCTTCGTCATAAGTTTTTACGCGGTCTTTCTCGAGTGTGGCCAGAATGACATCCGAGGCCTCGTCGTCCACTTGCAGCACGCGAATTGTCTTGATATTGCAATCGGCGCAATGCCGCAGGATGCTGGTGGTGACGCGCTCCCAGCATTCGGCGATGATTTCCCCCGTGCTGGAATCTTCGATGTCGGCGGCGAGAATGCGCCCCAGAATGCCCTCGTAGCCTTCGGCCTTGTCGAGGGCCACGGCCTTGATCTTGTGTTCTTTGAGAACCTCGATGGCGCGTCGGGTAACCTTCGCGCCCCGCTCGACCAGCATCTTGCCCATCTTGGGCTCGATGACATCTTCGACAAACTCGCTGCCCATAAACTTTTCGAGCGAGGCAACCTTGGTCATTCCCTGGCTGAAGTCATCTATGGCGATTGTCTCGGTCTTGAAAAACTCCGAGGCGATCTGCTCGTCGCTGACATAGCCAAACGCCCGCAGAAACGTCGTCGCCGGAATCTTCCGCTTCCGGTCAATCATCACCCACATCACGTTATACGGATCAATTTCGAACTCGACCCACGCCCCGCGATACGGGATGATGCGCGCCCCATATATCTGCCGGCCGTTGGGATGGGTGCTCGACGAGAATGACACGCCCGGCGACCGGTGCAACTGGCTGACCACCACGCGTTCGGCTCCGTTGATGATGAACGTGCCCTGCGGCGTCATCAGGGGCATGTCGCCCAGATAAATTTCCTGTTCCTTGATGTCCCGAACTTGGACTTGCCGCGTCGCCTCGTCGGTTTCGCGCACGATCAATTGCAGTTTAATCTTCAGCGGGGCGGCGTAGCTCATTCCGCGCTCGATGCATTCGCGGATTTCGTATTTGGGCATGCCGAACTCATACTGGACAAACTCCAGCGTGGACGGATTGCCCGGCGCCTGGATCGGAAACACGCTCTTAAATACTTCCTGCAGGCCCACGTCCTTCCGCTGGTCCCATGGAATCTCTTTCTGCAAGAACTCGTCGTAACTCTTCTTTTGGGTCTCCAGCAGGTACGGAATCTCCATAACTTCCGGAATGCGGGCAAATGACATGCGCCCGTTTTTTCCCTGCAAAGGATGCGCGGTCTTCGTGCCAGCCATGAAAGCCCAACCTCCTCGCTTTCGACGTTTCTATGTGTGCATCTGGCGCATTACTGTTGCGGTGTGGCAAACGCGGCAGGCGGGGCGGACTTGGGGACAGCATGGATGGCGCCGACTTTCTCCGCCCTGTCCACTCTATCCATGGCGTCCGCTCCATCCATGGGGTCCATTCCATCCACCCCGCCCACGGAATTTGTAAAGTGCCCTACTTCACCTCAACTTGGGCGCCCGCGTCTTCGAGCTGTTTCTTGACTTTTTCCGCCTCGGCCTTCGGCACATCCTTGACGACCGGATTCGGACAGCCCTCGACCAGGTCCTTGGCCTCTTTCAAGCCCAAGCCCGTGATCGCGCGGATTTCCTTGATGACCTGAATCTTCTTATCGGCGGCAAAGCCTTTGAGCGTCACGGTGAACTCCGTTTGCTCTTCGACCGCCGGCGCCGCAGCTGCTGCCGCGCCCGCCGCCGCTGGACCCGCCGCTACCGGCATGGCCGCAGATACGCCGAATTTTTCCTCGATTTTGCCGACCAGCTGATTGACCTCGAGGATGGTCATTTTCTCGATTGCCTCGACAATTTGATCTATGGTCAGTTCTGCCATGATGAATCGTCTCCTGATTGGGTATGTTGGTTGGGATCAAACCGTCCCAAGCCGGTTGGAATGTAGATTTGTTTTAGGCCGCCGCAGGCGTTCGCGAGGCCACAGCCTTCAAGACCATGGCCAACTTGGCCGCCGGCGCGCGCAGTGCCCAAGCCACACGCACGATCGGCCCTTTCAAACTGCCCGTCAGGCGCGCCAGCATGACCTCGCGCGACGGTATCTTCGCCAACGCTTCGACAGCCGGCGGCTCCAGCCATGTTTTGCCGAGAAAGCCCCCTTTAATGGCCACATGCTCGCTGTCTTTCCTAAACTCCGTGAGCACTCTGGCCGGTGCTGTCGGCTCGGTCAGAGCCATCGCCACGGCGGTCGGCCCTTCGAGCACTTTTTCGGGCGGCGCCAAAGCCGATTCCGCCAGCGCGCGTTTGATCAGGCGATTCTTGATCACCTGAAAGTGCACGCCGTTTTCGCGACACCGGCGGCGCAACTTCGTGGCCTCGCCCACCGTCATCCCCCGGTAGTCCACAAACACCAGACACGGACACTGCCGGATTCGTTCGGCGGCTGCCGCCGTGATCTCGATCTTTTTTTGCTGAACCATCCACTCACCCCCTTGTTCGCCGGCTCCCCCGTCCTGCCGGGGGATCACCCGTTTGTGTAGTTGTTCCGGGTTGGACGCAGCGAACTTTGGGGTGCACCCGGCAACCCGCTGACCCGTGGTCGGTCAGTCATGTTGCCATCGCGCAAAACCCGAAAGGTCCGCTCGGCCAAACCTCGGTAGGCGGTCCGCTGTCGGACCTTTGCTCCCCCGAAGGGGGGAACCTACGGTCTTGGGCCCAAGCCGCCAGACCTGCTGTAATCAAAAACCCTTCTGAGAGCCTGTCCTTTTCCGGCGGGAAAACCCGTCTCAGCCTTTCACCCCGCCATTTCGATGGGAATGCCCGGCCCCATGGTCGAACTCAGTGT
>JAOAGV010000180.1:0-286 GCA_026415575.1 Candidatus Sumerlaeia bacterium | reverse complement strand
CCCGCACAATCGCGTCCAAAAGCACTTGGGCATTGTCGCGCAACTGTTCCGCCGTGAAGTTAATCTTCCCGATCCCCACGGCCACGTTGCCGGCGCGGTCCACACGAAACTCGACCTTCCCTTTTTTAATTTCCGCAATCGCTTGGGCCACCTCGAACGTGACCGTACCCGACTTTGGATTGGGCATCAATCCGCGCGGCCCGAGGATTTTGCCCAACTTGCCTACATCCCGCATCATGTCAGGCGTGGCGATGGCCGCGTCGAAATCCAGCCAACCGCCCTGCAC
>JAOAGV010000179.1 GCA_026415575.1 Candidatus Sumerlaeia bacterium | reverse complement strand
AGATGTGTATAAGAGACAGGACCACGGTGGGGATGCGGTAAATGCGCCAGTAGTCGCGGACGTATTGATCGGCGGCGCCTTTCGAGCAGCCGTAGGGGGAGTGGAAATCCAGCGGATACGTTTCGGGCACGCCGTGCGGCAGGTCGCGGTATTCATATCGCGTGGGCGTTTCAATCGTGCCCACCTCCTCCATCCCGCCATAGACTTTGTTGGAGGAGGCGTAAAAGACCACGGGGCGGAGGTTGCTTTCGCGGACGGCTTCGAGAACGTTGAACGTCCCGAGGGCGTTGATCTCAAAATCCTCGCGCGGGTGAGACACCGACGTAGTGACGGCCACTTGACCGGCCAGATGAAAGACGGCTGCAACATCGGCATGCTTGCGCAGGGTGCGCCGCAACGCTTCGTAGTCGCGCACGTCAGCCTTGACAAACTCCATCAGCCCTTGCGCGCGCAACCATTCAAGATTCTGTTGGGCCCCGCTGCGGCTGAGATTGTCGAGCACAACAGTTTGCCAACCTTCAGCCATCAGACGCCGCGTAAGATTGGCGCCGATAAATCCGGCGCCGCCGGTGATCAGTGCCTTTTGCGCCACGCAGTCCGTTCCTCCTTTGTCTGCCTTGCCGCGAATGCAAGCCAAAGGCATAGGGGTTGAAGTTTCCTCTTGCAAGTCACAAGTGCGAAAAGGCGATTTTGGGTGCGGCGGCCGGATTTGATTCAAGCACCAGCAATTGTCTTTTTTGCACTCGGCGATTCACTCCAAAACCCCAAGGAGATTCCCATGAATGCAAATCCTTTCGACCTGACCGGCAGGGTGGCGATTGTCACGGGAACCAGCCGCGGGCTGGGCCAATATATGGGACGCGCCCTCGCCCGCGCCGGCGCCGACCTTGTCATTACCAGCCGCAACCGCGAAAGTCTCGAACCGTTCCGAGCCGAAATCGAGTCGCTCGGCCGCAAGGCCCTTCCGTTGGAACTCGATGTAACGAACTACGACAGCATTCAGCGGATGGTCGAGGCCGCCGTCGCGCATTACGGAAAAATAGACATCCTCGTCAATAACGCGGGTTGCAACCGCCGCAAGCCTGCGCTTGAAGTAACTTGGGAAGACTGGAGCTATGTTGTGGACACCAACCTGCGCGGGGCCTTTTTTGTCGCTCAGGCTGTTGCGCGCCACATGATCCCGCGCCGCTACGGACGCATCATTAACATCGGTTCGGTAACCTGCGTGTTCGGTTACGCCGGCATGGCCCCGTATTGCGCCAGCCGCGGCGGGATCAAGCAGATGACCATGAGTCTGGCCGATGACTGGGGCCCGCATGGCATTACGGTCAACTGCCTTGCGCCGGGCTGGTTCAAAACCGCTCAGAACGCCGCGCTCTATGAGGACGAGGAATGGGTGGCGTATTTGTGCGACCGCATCCCGCTGAAACGGCCGGGCCAACCGAACGACCTTGGCGGCGCCGTCGTCTTTCTGGCCTCCGACGCCAGCGAATATATCACCGGCCAGACGCTTCTGGTGGACGGGGGGATTTCGACGGGCTCGACCCGTGCTCTGCCAAAAAAGCGCTAGCGCTCGGCCGCACTTGAAGCGGCGGGACGTCCTGCCGGGGCCTTCAAAACCTTGCTTCATGCATAGGCGAGGAACCGCAAAGTATCTTTTTGCTCCTTGGCCAACAAGCCGCTATTGTTTCCAACGGACAACGGGCCGGTAGAACTTCAAACGCCGCCTTTATTTGTGCTTTTGCATGAGACCCCCTCTGGGCGACCACCGCCCGCGTTTGCTGTGTGAAAAAAAGCGTGACAAACCCGACCCCGCGGGCGCATAGTCTTTTTCGGTGTGAGGGCAAAGCACAACAGACCGGAGCGGCACAAATGGCTGTGGTAATCTGTTCGAAATGCCAAAAGCGGCCGGCAGTGGTCAAACTGGTGCGGATGGTCTCCGGTGCGCCACAGACGTTGACTCTGTGCCAACTGTGCGCCGCCGAAACCAGCCCGATCCAAAAACAAGGCCTGCTGCAGGAGGCGTTCGAGAAACTCTTCGCCAAACTGGCCCAGCACCACGACGATGCCACAACCGCCGAGCCGGACCTTCCGCCTTGTCCGCATTGCGGAATGACTTTCGCCGCCTATCGCAAAACGTCGAGACTGGGATGCTCAGAATGTTATTCGGCGTTTGCGGGCGCCCTCGAGCCGCAGCTCGAACATATCCACGGCAGCACCCGGCACGTCGGCCGTTCGCCCCAACCGCTGCCGCAGGCGGAGGACCAGACCGGCAAGATCAAACGCCTGCAACAGGCGCTGGCCGAGGCGGTCGCCAGCGAGGACTTTGAAAAGGCAGCGCAGCTGCGGGATCAGATTCGACAACTGAAGAGCGAGGCGGACAATGCCGTTCCAAAAGTGTGAAAAATGTGGCCGGCCGGCCACGCACAAATTCACCCGCATGATTGAAGGCCATGCCGTGGATTTCTTCTTCTGCCCCGAACATGCCGCCGAGTTCAGTCCGCTCCAGCTCCAGCAGACTCTGGTCACGCCGGAACTGGCGCAGCTTCTGGCCGGGTTGCTCAAGAGCGAGCAGGGGCAGAAGGCTGCCGATGAGGCTGCAGACACCGAGGAACTTCGGTGCACCACGTGCGGCAGGGCTTTTCGCCAATATCGCCAGACCTTGCTCTTGGGATGCAGCGACTGCTATCGCGTGTTCGAAAAACCCTTGCAGGACGACCTGCGGCGCCGCCATGGGACAGTGCGGCACACCCAAAAACCGCTGGTGCCGGCAATAGCCGGCGCCCCGCCTGCTGTGATGCTCGAAGCCCTTCAAACGCGTCTGGAAATTGCCATTGCGGACGAGGACTTCGAGCTGGCGGTGAAACTGCGGGACGAAATCCGTCGGTTGAAAGGGGAAAAATAGACGCCGGTCGCGTTACCGGCACCGCGCGTTTCTTTTCAACGGCAGGGATGCAGGAATGGACATCGTCAGTCTGACAGAAAACTGGGCCGAACCGCCGGGACCGTCCGCCCACGTGGTGGTTTCCAGCCGCGTGCGTCTGGCACGCAACCTCGAACGGATTATCTTTCCGTCGCACGCCGACACCAAGGACCTGCGGCAGGTTTGCGACGCGGTGGACCGCTTGGTCCGCAACGAAACGGCGTTGAGGGAATTTGAGCGAATTGACATCAGCGCCTGTCGTGCAGTCGAGCGCATGTTTCTCCGCGAAAACCACATCATCAGCCCGGAACTCGAACAGAGCAGCGAATTCCGCGTCCTTCATCTCAACCCCAAGCGCAGCTGCGCCATCATGGTCAATGAAGAAGACCACTTGCGGATGTATTGCCTGCGTTCAGGTCTGCAACTGACGCCCGCACTGGAGGAAATCAACGCCGTGGACGCCGTCGTCGGCCGTTCGCTTCGCTATGCCTACTCGGAAAAATACGGCTTTCTGACCGCCTGCCCCAGCAACGTTGGCACCGGCATGCGCGCCTCGGTCATGCTCCACTTGCCCGGTTTGGTCATGACGCGCCAGATCGAGGAGATCATCAAAGTGATCCCGCATCGCGGCTTGGCCGCACGGGGATACTATGGTGAGAATTCGGAGTTCCTCGGCGACTTTTATCAAATCTCGAACGAGGTTACCTTGGGCAAGACGGATACGGAGATCATCGAGGAGCTCCAAAGCTTTATCGAGGGGCTGGTCAGCCGCGAAGAAGCCGCCCGCGCCAGCCTGCTCGAAAAAAAACACTGGCAGGTCGAAGATGTTATCTGGCGCGCCTACGGTGTGCTGACCCATGCACGCATCATGTCGTCCAAAGAAGCCTTCCAGTTGCTCAGTCCCATTCGACTCGGCATCGAGCGCGGACATTTTCCCCCGCTCACGCACCATCGCCTGAACCGCTTCATCGTAGCCATGCAGCCGGGGCATCTGCAAATCGCCGAGGGCAAGGAAATGACAGCCCTTGAGCGGGGGATCGCTCGCGCACGATTCCTCCGCTCGGTCTTCTCCGAGCTGAAAACCACCAACTGATCCTCGCCGCTGCAGCACCCCGCCATGCGACTACTCCGGACCCTCGAGAAGCGGTGCATCCAAAATCTGCACGCGCCGAACTGCCGCGTTTCGGTCGCCCTCCGGACCTGTGTAATCGTTGGTGAAAACAACCCGAATACCCAAAAGCGGCCGCTCGGGGACAATCGTTATCTGCTCCTGCGTGAACCTATCGTCGCCGCGGTCGAACACTATTTCCCCCAGCGTCGCCGTTGAGTCTTTGTCGCGCACGGCCAGCAGAACCGGCGCCGGCTTGCCATGCCGCCCTTCGACGGCTACAATGTAGGTCGTCCCTGCATCCATGGCAAACGGCACATCGAAACCCGATTCTTGGCCGAACAGCCGTGCGGTTGTTCTCTCGACATCGCCGCCCCTGAGGTTCCCGAAATCGGCGGCCCCAAACTCGCGCCCCACGCGAATGACCCGCACGCGCCGCACGCGCGCATTCAGGTCGCCCTCCGGCCCGCTGTAGTCGCCGACAAACGCAACCGTCAGCCGCACAATGTCCGTGGTTGGCGTAATCGTCTGCTCCTGCCACGAAAACGCATTGTCGCGCCGGCCAAACGTATAGCGCGCAAGATCCGTCTTTCCGGCCCGCAGCACAAGAACCACATCCTTGATCGCGGAATCCAACGCCTCGATACCTACGCGATAGAGCGAACCGGCGGCCATCGAGGTCGGCAGATCGAAACGCGACTCGTTGCTGAAAAGCGTCGCCTCGTTGTAAGCTACGCTGCCGGCCTTGACGTTTTCAAACTCCGTGGCGCCATACTCGCGGCCAATCATGCGGAGCGCAACATCTGACGTGGCCAAGCCCGCCGGCAGTAGCAGCAAATGACTGCCGCGCTGCATGGTGGCTACCCATGGGAGCCGTATGGGAACGCGGTCCAAAAGCAGCGGCGAGGTCGTTGTCAGAAGCGATCGTAAGGAAATGGCCACAATGTTGGAATCCTTCACTGTGAAAGGAATAAACCGGGGTGCGCCCTGCGGTGTGTCGCTTTGTTCATGGATGGTAACGGTTCTGAGATGTGCGTTGCGATCGCCCTCCGGCCCCATGTAGTCGTTGATAAAAACAATCCGGATGCCTGAAAGCGGCTGCTCGGGCACAACCATAATCTGCTCGCGCGTAAAACTGTTGTCGCCGCGGTCGAACACCAGCGCGCCCAGCGTCAGCGTCGAATCCCTGTCGCGCACGGCCAGCAGAACCGGCGCCGGCTTGCTGTGCCGTCCCTCGACGGCCAAAATGTAAGTCGTTCCGGCATCCATCGCATACGGGACGTCGAACCCTGAGTCTTGACCTAAAAGCCGGACCGCTGTGCCCTCGACATCGCCGCCGGTCAGGTTCTCAACATTCGCGGCCCGGAACTCCCTCCCCACACGCATGACCCGCACGCGCCGCACCCGCGCATTCAAGTCGCCCTCCGGCCCGCTGTAGTCGCTAACAAAAGCCACCGTCAGCCGCGCAATGTCGGTAGTTGCCGTAATCGTCTGCTCCTGCCACGAAAACGCATTGTCGCGCCGGCCAAACGTATAGCGCGCAAGATCCGTCTTTCCGG
>JAOAGV010000178.1 GCA_026415575.1 Candidatus Sumerlaeia bacterium | reverse complement strand
GGACTGGATGGTATAGGTCCACGCCCCTTTTGCCGTGGGGGTAAAACGAACCTTGTACGTGCGTCCGCCGTCCCAAAAACCATGGACAGTTTTTTGCGTACGGCCGTCCGGTGCGGTGAACACCGCTGTGACTTCCACGTCCTGATATGGATTGGGAAAATCGGTTGAGGCGGTAAGAGTGATTTCGTGCACCGCCCACTGCCGTATGTCGCCGGCACGGGTCTCCGGCGCGGAGTACGACGGAGCCACTCCCCACCAAACCGCCAAGATCATGAAACCATACGACGCCGCCGAGAATCGCATCATTCTTTCAATCTCCCTATCAACGTTGATTTGTTTGTCCAGCCATGCGGGATTTCAAGGTTTCAGCGCATATTCAGTGATGGTGACATTGGAACAGATCGGCCCGGCCGTTGCCCCCTTGAATTGCGGGTCGCTGCCGATATGCACGTATCGGAAGCAATCCAGGGTGTCGGTGGTCGGGCTGTCGGTAACATAAAACATCTTGTCATCCAGCGAGAACCCAACCACACCGTTGATCCACTCGATTTTCAAACGATACGTGTGTGCGGGATCAAAGCCCTTGTCCAGCGGGGCCAGAGGCTTCTCCTTGAAACAGATGCCGTGTGTGTGAAGCTCGACCTTGAATTGCGGATAGTTTTTGCCGATCCGGAAGTTGATGTTGTCCATGTTGGGCTTGTTCAGATTGCCGCCGCTGGCCCACAATGTCTCCCACAGGCCGAAGTAGTTGTTCTTGTTGGCCGAAACTTGCTTGGGCAGGTCGAGGTTGCGGATTTCGACCTCGAAGCAACCGTTGCGTACGGCTTGCGGCAATTCCCAGACGATGCGGTCGTTGGCACCGACCGCCGTCCAACCGCCAACGACAAACTTGCCGCCTTCCTGCTTGCCGCTGGTCTTGCCGTCGAGCGCATCGCGGAGAACCACCCGTTTGCTGCTGATGGCATCGCGGTTCAGCTTGGGTTCCGGTTTCGAAATTTCCCCTGACTTCCTGTCTTCCGGCGCCGCCTTTGATTGCGCAACACTGCTGAGGACCATCGCGGCATATCCCAAAAAAACTCCCACCATGGCAATCACGGTGCATCGCTTCATCCGTATCTTCATGTTCCCGTCCTTCGCTTGTGAGTTTTGGGTCTATGAAGATGGCCCGCTCACGGCTACTCTTTTGGGACCGGCCGAAAGCCAAGCCTGTCATGCACAGTTCAAACCTCAGGGTCTCTTGCTGAAGGCTGCCCCCGGACGGCTCGCCGGTGCTCTTGGGGTTCTGACCCACCCGCTACTTGGCGGCCTCCGGCACATCCAGATCAATCAGCCGCATCCGCAGGAACCGCATGCCCAGGATGCTCGATCCGTCGTTGTAGCGATCGCCGCCCAAGGCCACATACCGCAAGTTGTTGATCTGGCCAAAGGCGTTATTGGGGCAGTGATAGACTTTGCCCGTCAGATCGGTGAACGAGGCCGTGCCGTTTTTCCACTCGAACTTGAACGTATGCGGTGTTTTCCCGTCCATCACCCAGTCGGTGACCTTGCCGTAGCGCTGCTCCCACAGCTGGCCCCAATGTTCTGGGATTCGTTCCTTCGAGAAGAGTTTGATACAGGCTTGAACCTTCTTCGTCACCTCGGCCTCGCCGATGCGCAACAAGAAGGTGTCGCCGTGCATGTCGCTGTGGTCCATCGAGGGCTCTTCATAGATTCCCATGATGTCAATTTTTTCGCCGCCGATGTCTTCGACATTTTCACGCGCGACGGTCACTTCCAGAATCCCGTTGCGAATCTGGTAGCCCGGATCAAACACAATGCGCTGGTTCTTGCCCGTGGCCTGCCAGCCGTCCCCCCACTTGCCGCCCAACACATAGGATTGCGCGGGCAGCGCCGACGGGCCTTTGGTCAGGTCCACGTCGAAAACCACACGCCGCTTGGGTTTCGCAGGCGCTTCGCTTTTGTCCAAGTCCATCACGCGCAACTTGAGGAAGCGCACGCCGATGGTGCTGCCGCGCGACCCTCCGCCCAGCATCACGTATCGCAAGTTGTTCAGCACGCCCTGCTCCGGCTTATACTCATTGCCTTTGATGTCGGTGAAAACTGCTTTCCCATCTTTCCAGACCAGCCGGATTGTCATGGGGGTCTGGCCGTCGAGGGTCAAATCCGTCCACTTGCCGAAGTTCAGGTCCCACGTAAAGGCACCCTCGCCCTGCGGCGGGGACAGCCGGGCACGGACCGTTCCCTGAAAACCTTCGTAGCGCTGGGCGATGCTCAGGTCATAGAGAAAGTGATTTCCCTCATTCCGGCTGAATTTATCGTTTTGCCACAACGACACCAGCCAGTTGGGTTTCATCAACGGAGGCGCCGTATAGCCGGTTGGGCTTCCACTGGTGTCGTAGCGGGCAAAGGTCAGCTCCATGGCACCGTTTTTGATCTCGTAGCCGCAGTCCAAGATGATTTTTTGATCGTTGTCGGTTACCAGCCAGCCGCCGAGCCACATGCCACCCGAAACTTTGGCTCCGTCGGGCAGGCCTCCCGGCCCCTGCTGGAAATCAACATCGAGGATTGCCGCACCCTGCGGAGCCGCCGCTTCGCCCATGGCGCACGCCATGAGCAAACCGATGACTGCCAGTGATTTCCGTGTGGTCTTCCCAAACATGTTCTTGCTCCTTTTGCTTTGGACTTTTTCATCCTCCAAGACGGAGGATGTACTGATGCAATGCTTGGTTACACAAGTGAACGTGCCATGGCGAATTCATCTCTCGATCGAGTTCTTCGGAGTGTTACCGTTCGGAGTTCAAACTGTAGAGGCATTTGCCGCTCTTTTTGCCGCCGAACAGGAGCAAAAGCCAATCGTCAGCGAAGAAATAAAAGAACCAAACGAAAGATTGAACTGCGAACGGGGATTCTCCAACCGGCTCCTAAGGACCGCGTGGGGACATGGTGTATTCACTCCATATTCAATCGCTGCGCAGATTATGGATTTTGTCTGCGCCCGCCCGCCCCGGCTTGCCCGGAATCCGGCGGCTCAACCACGATGACCTTGCGGCGGCTCGTGGTGGTCGTTGGTTCCCTTTGATAGTGCGCTGTGGCTTTGACCAAAGCAGGACCGGTGTAGCTGGGAATCCGAAGCATCAGACAGTATGTCTGTCCACCCAGTGCCCCTACGACAAAAGGCCGGCGGGCTTCGGTAATGGTTTTGCCGTCTGTGGTTTCAAGAGCGAGGATCAATTCGCCGCTCACAGCCTCATACTCGTCATTGACCATCAGGATTTCAAACTGGCGCGAAGTACCGGCAGGCAGGGTTGACTGCCAGAAGCGCAAATACACGCCCAACGGCTTGAACGCTTCGCCGACATAGTCCACAAAAGCGGGGTCCAGTTCCAACTTCTCGACGTTCACAAAATGATCGGAAGTGACGGTTCCCGGATAGCTGCATGTCAGAAGAACAAAATGAAGAACGGCGGCAAACTGGCGGTGTGCGCGCCAATACTCGGTCAGACCTCCGAGCAAATAAGCATAGAACTCCTTCCGCTCTTCGGGCGTGGCGTTGGGCAGCAACCGGTCATACTTGGGTTTGGTATTCCCCGTGGGCGTCCCGTCGCGATGCAGCCAGAGCGAGGCATACTCGTTGTTGATCAAGGCATGGGCCGTTGCCGGAGTTCGCACGCCGTCCATCTTGAGCGGCGCACCGACGGCGGTTTCCAAATCGGTCAGCACAAACGGGCGTTCGGGATGAAAGTTTTCATACGGATGGTTTTCGACCGGGTCGTCGGGGTCATCCGGCGGATTATAGCCGTTCTCCCAAGGCCGCCGGCTCAGGTCCAGCCGGCGCACCACGGGCACCACTTCATGGGCGAGCACGTCGGAGCGGGTTTCGTTGCAGGCATCCCAAATAACGACGCTTGGATGATTCCAATTGTCGCGCATCCATTCGGAGAATTCGCGGACCAAACCGGCCGCAGCCCAATCGGCGGGCCAGTTTTGTCCTGCCCAGATAAAATACTCGTTTTGGATCAGCAGGCCGGTCTCGTCGGCGATATCGAGCCACCGGTCGGGAACCGGCCCGATGCAAAACCGAAAACTGTTCCAGCGCATGCGGCGGGGAATGTCCACCAACAGGCCCCGCACCCAGGTCTCGTTCCACGGCAACGCCCCGCATTGCGGGTCTTCAAAGAAGCGGTGGAGCGTGATGTTGGAGCCCCGGAGATAGATCATTTTGCCGTTGAGATAGAACCGCCGCGTGGGCGTATCGCACCGAAACTCGCGCATGCCGAAACGCGTCCGAAGGTCGTCGCCGCCCGTCGTGGTTTCGAGCACATAGAGAAACGGATTTTCAGGCGACCAGAGCCGGGCCTGCGGAATGGAAACCACCTGCGTGGTCACGCATTCCTCGCCCTCGCCCAACTGGATTCGTACAGGCCGGCTTCCCACGACTCGACGGTTGTCTTTCCAGGTTGAGACGGTATGATTCAGGTCGAACGCGACGGGCTTGCCGTAATTCTTCACACTGGTTTGAACCAGAATGTCCGACGACTGAATCCGTGGCGCAATCTGGACGCTCTCGATGACCGGATTGTCGCAAAACGATACGGCTACACTGTCGTAGATGCCCGGCGTCCATTGATGTTTTTCCGCATCGCTTCCGGCAACCACGGACGGAGGCAAGACTGCGCGATGCGCCCCGATGCGCACGACCAACTGATTGGTTCCCTGCCAATTCATCGCCGGGGTGAGGTCAAAAAACCCGGCTGTAAAGCAATGGAGATGCTCGCCTATCTTGCGGCCATTCAGCCAGACCGCGGTGCCGAATTGTGCCTTGTTGATTTTCAAAATGGCCACCTGCGGATGCGCGGACGCGCCCTTTGCGTGCGGCCATTTGAATTCCGTCCGATACCAGAAGTAGTTGCGCAACGGTTGGAATTCAGCGGTTTTGGCCGGCGTGCGAGCCTTGCTTTCGGCAGCGGACTGGATTTCTTCCATCCCCGAAAACGGCGGTTGCGCCAGTTTCACCAGTCCCGGCACGGCAACTGTTCGGTCAAAAGTCGCGGGAGTTTTGTCGGCATCAACGCTCTCTGCGATTTGCCAGCGGCCGTCAAGCGGGAGAATGGTGCGCTCCGCGTTCGCGATACATGCCAAGAAGGCGGGAAAAGCTGCTATCGCTACCGTTCGTCGAAACATTCTCACAACCCTTCGACTGTGGTTTGTTATGAGCGCCTCCCCGGGCCGCCGGCATCGGCTCCTCGAGCCATGCCAAATTGAAGCGGTAGTGCAAACCGCTGGAGATCAAATGAATCACGCCGTCGGGCGTTTGACAGACGGACAGATAGCCGCGCGGCTCGGCGCTCGTGGCGCTCAAAGTGAACGGGCGGTTGTCGGTGGTGCCGACTTCGCGGGCCGGCCCGCCGTCGCTGATCAAGCGCACCACCGGCCAAGTCTTGCCGTCATCGAATGACAAGGCTCCGAAAAGCCCCGTGCTGCTGCGCTCGTTGCCTTCGGCGTCCTTGATTTTGATCTCTTTGGCAAACGAGGCCAGAAACAGCGGCCCTTCTTTCAGGCGCGTCAGCACCAGCCGCTGCCCGCCGCCAATGGGCTGAAAAGGACTTGCGCTGTAAGTCCAGTTTTCGCCCATGTCGCTCGACAGGCTCATCGGCATCATGCCGCCGATGGAATTGCCGCGCCCCAGAGCCATGAGCCGTCCATCGCCTAGTTGCACAACGCCCGCGTGAATGCCGGCGATC
>JAOAGV010000177.1 GCA_026415575.1 Candidatus Sumerlaeia bacterium | reverse complement strand
CCATACGGACCGTTGTAAGCCAGATAGAGAAAAAAGGGTCGGTCGCGGTTTTGCTCGAGAAAGCGAACGGCATGGCGCGTCCAGAAGTCGGTCAAATACTCAGGCTCGCGGCGTACCCTGCCGTTCTCGATGATTTCGGCATCATAGAAGGTGGTCGTGTGACCGTGCGGCATGGTGATCCAATACGAGAAACCCTCTTGGGGCGTGAGATTGCCGCCGAGATGCCACTTGCCGACCAAGCCGCAAGTATAGCCGGCACGGCTGAGGATTTTCGGCAAAGTCGGAAACTCTGCAACGGTGCAATACGCCTTCGGACCAATCTGCGCGCCGCCGGCAGTCAGATAGGTGTGAACGCCGTGCTGGGAGGGAATCAGACCGGTCAGTAGCGAAGCGCGGGTCGGCGAGCAAACCGCGTTGCAGGAAAAAGCACGGGTGAAGCGAACGCCTTCAGCGGCGAGGCGGTCAATGTTCGGCGTGCGAATGTCGGGATTTCCATAGCAGCCAAGCGTCCAAGCGCCCTGATTGTCGGTGAGGATGAGCAGAAGATTAATTGGGCGCGGCGCAGTTTCTGCCATGGCTGCACAGCGCGGAATACCGGTTGCTGCGGCCGCCGTGAGCATCAAAAAGTTCCGCCGCGTCAGCGCCATGACTGTCCCCTGCAGTTGGGATTACTCGCGGATATACAAGACCGCGTCGTTGGGGAAAGGCGAGTCGAAGGTGTGTTTGCCGGCCACCCAAACCATTTCGCCCTCGCGCGTTTGACCCGTTTTGGGATCCAACCATTCGAGTGTCACCCGCCTCGACGCCCCTGACAAGTCCACAGTTACCGTCCCACTCGTGGGCAAATAAACGAGATACTCCTTGCCCGGATTGGCCAGACAGAAGCCCGACGAGGCCAGTTCGCCGTGCGGTGTCATGGCGGTCAGATTCATGCGGCGGGCATAGGAAAGCGTGTAGCCCATATTCTTCCGAACGCCATGGACGTCGAGATTGGGGTGGGCTTCAAGAACACTGTCGTCGTACGGGTCCATAAAAATGGGATTGTGCCCGCGGGTGAAGCTTTTCCACACCCACGCGCGCGAGCCGCCGATCCCCCAAAGATGATCGGTGTCGTTGAGAATGACCTTTTTGCCGTCTGCCGGCGGGGGATTGTCGCGATAGCCGCCGTCGGGATTGGGTGAAATCCAGTCGGCAGGACTGGCGAACAGGTCGGCGTTCTGGCCGCCCTTGTATTGAAAGGTCATTCCGACGGGATGTTGCTTGGGCTTGGTCTTTTCATACTCGTGGATGAAATTGATCAAATGGTACTGCCACGGCGTCGAGGCCGGATGGTTCTCGTTGGAAATCTCATACAACACGTTGTCGAACTCGTTGACCGTATCAATGACCTTGCACACATAGCGCTCCTGCAATTCGGTGATGGCACGGTTGCCCAGTTCGTGCACCTCGGTTCCGATGCCGTCGCCGTTGGCGTCCGCCTCGACGCCGTTGATGTTGTTGTTGCCGTTGAAGGGATGGCCCTTCCAGCCGTCCTTGATAAACTGGACGCCCCAGCCCTCGAAGAGCATGACCGAGACGTAGATGCCCCGGTCGCGGGCCATGGCGACCCGGTCGCGCAGGCGCTGAAAATACTCCGAATCGAACCGGTTGAGATCGAACTTGGGTTTGCCGTCGAGTGCCAGACCGGGCCCCGTGCGGGCATAGACCAGCGGACGGACAAAATGGCGCCGCGCTTTTTTCTCGCGGTTCGCCGCCGTATCCCATGAAGAGAGTTCCCAAGTCCACATGCGGATAAAATTGTGGCTCAGACCCGTGAGCATGTCGAGGTATTTCGGAAAATCAAAAGCCGGCGGCGGGTCGCTCTCGCCCATATCTACGAGGTTGTTCCACGTATGAGAGCCGGTCAGATAGATGGCGCGACCACTGGCGTCGGCGAAGTAGCGCGGATTGGCTTCACACACCCGCAGCGGGCCTTTCATGCCCCCCGAAGGGCGCATGGCCAAATGGGCGCATGCGGCCAGACCGAACAGGGCAAAAGCGGCCGCCATGAACGCAGCGATTCGGAGTTTCATGGCTGGGTCTCCTTTGTACGAGGTTATTTCTCTCCATGGCGATGGACGACATGGACAAACAGGGACATAACGGATGGAACATAAACCGGAACGTAAATTGGAAATGGCTCGTTTATTTTGACTCTTGCAGACATAACAGGCTGCCATCTTCCAGCGAAACCAAGAGCCGTCCGGCGACGGCGATCATGCCGTCGAACACCGGCGGCGTGTCCAGCGGCTGATCGGCGATCTTTGAGCCGTCTTCGGGCGACACAGCAACCAATCGCGCCCCCAATCGGCCGTCGAAGGCGGCATAGGGATCTTTCTCGTCGAGCACATCGGGCGGACCAGCCACAAACAGCGTCTCGGCGGTTTTCACCATCGCCCGAATGCGCACGGGCAACCATACGGCCCAAACGGGCGGCTCCGCGCGCGTATAGCCGATGCCCTTGTCCTGACCAAACGCCTCGCTATCCAATGTGCGCAGGCCGTTGGAAGCCTCATAAGCCGACTGTGGCAGCCATTCGACGGGCGGTCGCGCCCCTTCGTCGCCCACAATTTGCGGCTCGTTGGCGTTGTCGTCGGCGAAGAGCAAATACCCTTCTTTTGCAGGGAAAAACATGGGACTATGGCAGTTGCGGCGGTAGAAAGGATTGACCGCATACGTTTGCCGTTCATCCACCACCAGAAGCTGCCCGCTCTTCGAGGCTTGGTTGGCCAGTTGAAACCCCGGCCAGCGTTTGGCATACATCCAGAACGCACGGTTATACCATGAGCCGTCAAGAAGACCCGATGTCGAGAAAACATGCAGCCCCACGTCGCACTCGCCCTTGCTGGACAGCACGTTGCAGGTTTGCTCTTGAAGCGAGGGCGTCAGGCGCTTCTGCCGCATGTAAATCGCATCGCCCTCGCTGACCAAGACGTCGGAATTGGCGCCCGGAATGTAGAAAGCCACGTCACGAACATAATCTTTTCCGTCAGGGAACGGTCCGGTCAGAACATTGCGATGAACTACCTTGCCGGTCAGCGGATCCAGTCCATAAAGGTAAATGCCGCCGTCCAGATAGGTCGAACGGCCGGCAGCAACATACGCAACCCCATCGCGGAGGAGAACACTGCCATGAACAGGCCAGACCGATTCGACGCGGTCGTCGGCGACAATGCGGCGATGGGTGGGCGCCGCGAGGAAACGCCAGACCAGCACCCCGTCGGCGGCGCGCAGACAATAAACCCAGCCATCGGCGCTGCCAAAGAGGACCCGATCGTTTTCGACGGTTGGCGGAGAGTCAATGCGTCCGCCGGCGATAAAATTCCACACGGGCTTCCCGGTAGCGATGTCTAGTGCATAAAGTGTCTGTGCATCTATTGCCGAAACATACACGCGGTCGCCGACGGCAACCGGCGCGCTCAGGCGGCCTTTGATCGTCGTGCGCCACGCCTCGCGCAAGTGGCTTTGGACACGCGCCGGGGTTGCGCCATGCCGGGCGGGATCGTGGCGCAAGGTGGGCCAGTCGGCCGGATTTTGAGTTCTTGATTTTGAGTTTTGGATGGAACCGTAAGCCGGACCGCGCTCGAGCCGTTGGTCGTCGGGAATGGGCCGGAGCGGTTCGGCACTTTCCGGACCTAGCGCGACAAAGCCCAGCAGCTTGCCGCCCGGCTGGCAAAAGCACTGATTCGGCGGCGAATAAAGCAGGCCATTGCACGGTACCATACCCATCTTGCAGGCCCCGCGCACGAAATTGTTTTGGGCGTGATGGCCGTCCTGCAAATCCACAAACTCCGCCCCTTCCATCGAAGTAACCATATAGCGCGACGTGGCCTTGTTGCGATAGCAACGATGATGGTGTTCGGGACTGATCAGGTTGGGGACGAAAACCCGTTTCCGTTCTTCGCCGGTGCGCAGGTCATAGCCAATCGCGAGAGCATTGTCGGCTTCCTTGCCAACCGGCCTCTGGTCGTCGTCCACGCATTGCATGCCGGGCCACACCACGCCGTCCACGATGAACAAATCTTGCGGAGCCATGCGCCCGACTTGAATTCCGGTGCGAAACCAGAGCATCCCGCCGTTGGTTGCATCGTGGGCCTCAAGGGTTTGTTCCCCCCGCGTCACGGCGACGCCGTCGCAAAGCACCAGCGTCCGCACCGATGGCTCGATCAGTTGCGTATGCCAAACCTCCTCGCTCGACTTGAGATCGAGGGCCGTCATGTTGCCACCGGACAGATACACAACGTACCCGCCGTGAATCGCCAACATGGTGTCATTGATCGAAGGGACATCTTTTCGCCAAAGAATCTCGCCGGTGGCACCGCGGACAGCGACCAGACAACTGGGGGACGCTTCGGCTTCCTTGCCGCGCCGCTTGAGCGCTTTTGCATCGGGCGGCTCGGAATACACCACAACAATGCCGTCGCTGGCAACGATTTGCCGGACAGGCGAGGTTCCCTCGACAGTGGCCAGCGTTTTGCCGGTTGCAGCTTCAAGAATCGAAAGCGGTGCCTGATAGCCCAGCGTGGCATACAGGCGGTCGCCGTCGGCGACCAGACGACGCTGGTTTTCGTCGGGCACCACGGTGCGGCCGCCGCGAATGACCGTCCCGTCAATGCCCTGAAATTTTTCCACCGCCCACTGAGGCCAGCCCCACGGCTCGATGGGCCGCCGCCATAGAAGTTTGCCGTTGAACGCGTCGCGGCAAATCAATGCCCAGCGCTCCGGAAGGCGCTGGTCGGTGATCCCGATAAGGCCTTCGTCGAGCAGATAAAAAACGCGTCCGCCGCCGACCACCATCGCCTCGAATCCGGACGGCGTCTCGTGGCTGCGCAGCCAGAGCGGCCCGGCCACCCATTGCATCGAGCGCGGCAGGCCGACAACGGTGTCGCGGGCGACAGCATTGTTGCCGGCGTCATGAAGAAAATGGGTCCATTCGTCAATGTTCCCGGGCCGCGGCTTGACAGTCTTGGTCCATGCACCGCCTTGCCGCACATAGGCCACACCGTGGGGCGCAAGAATGCGCATGACCTCGTCCATCGGCACGCCGCCGAGATTTTCAGAAACGACAAGGTTGACCAAATTGTCGGCGTAGGGCAGGCGGGCGGCCGTCCACTGTTCGACGGACACCCTCCCGTATAGGCCGAGCGATTGAATATGAGTGCGCGCGGCGACAATGTTCTTTGCATCGCCATCCAACCCGTGAACAACGTATCGGTCGTTTGCGCAGAGCGCCGCGGTAAGCGCACCGTCGCCGCAGCCGATGTGAACGACCAACCCGCCAGTAACTCCCGCCGCCTGTAGAATCTGCTGTGCCGATTGCTGCGGCGCCGAAGCTGCAAAAATTACCATGGCGCATAGAATGAGTGTGCCGCATTGAAACGGGAACCAACTGCAACAGGCAAATCGTTTTCGCAGCGTTGGAGTGGTCGGTCGCATCGTGATGTCTCCTTGCCTTTTGTTTTTGGGCTATGAGCGCGTTTCGGATTCCGGACTAAAACACCCGTAAAGTTAAACCACCGCGGCCGTCCACTTTCAAACTCTTTTCTGCAGACTTTTTCATCTTGAGACAGATCCTTTTTGCGTAGATCCTGCTCAGAACCGCTCTCGCCCCGGCGAGTGTGCGGACACATTGTGTACTTCCTGACGCCGATGCTTTTCTACGCCCCTGAAAAGACGCGCTATCAATGGCCTCGGCCAGCCAACGATAGAGCGCCCTTTCAGGGCTTGCCAACCTCAATTGCGATTTTTCCCAGGGCGTTGCCCTGGGCTAAAATAGATGGCCCTTTCAGGGCCAAAAAAGGTTTGCTATTGCATGGCGTAGATAACCGCTGATTTCAATGGCCCTTTCCGGGCCTATCTACGCCATGAGATGGCAAACATAAGATAGCAAAGATTTAGCCTCGGGCGTTATTCTGGGCTAAAAAAGATGGCC
>JAOAGV010000176.1 GCA_026415575.1 Candidatus Sumerlaeia bacterium | reverse complement strand
GGCAAGGGAGTGTTCGTTTCCCAAGGCCTCTGCGTCGTTTTTCTCTTGCGGCGCTGGCGGCGGCATTTCTCTGGCTTCAGTCGCCGAATGCCGGCGCCGGGGCCTCCGGCGGCGAGATTCAGATTCGCGGCAGCACTTATCAAGCGGCTACAATTGCCCTGCCGACGTTTGATTCCGACGGCTCGCCCGTGGTTCTCAAGGATAACAATTTTCATGAGATTATCTACAACGATCTCGAGATGACGGGCTACTTCCAGCGGGCTAAAAACCAAACGTTTGTGGAGGAAACCCACCAGAGCGATTTGAAAAAAGGCCAGACCGACTTTGCCGAATGGCGGCGAATCGGGGCCGACTTCCTGCTCGAGGGCAAGTATCAGATTTCTGGCGACCAACTGGAAGTGACCGCCGTTCTTTACACCGTCGCCTCGGGCAAGCGCATCTTCGGCAAGCGCTTTACCAACACGCTCGATCAGCAGCGGTTCCTTGCCCACATGATCAGCGACGAAATCATGCGCTATGCCGCCTCGGAAGAAGGCGTCGCGACCACGAAAATCTGTTATGTCTCGACGTCCGACCCCACGCGCCAGTCGCGCGACGTCTGGATTATGGATGCCGACGGCGCCAATCCCCGCCAGCTGACCAACGACCACTCGCTGGTGGCCACGCCCTGCTGGGGCGCCAATGGCACCGAGATTTATTACACGTCTTACAAGGACTACAATCCCGACCTGTACGGCATCTATCTCAAGGGCGGCGCCCCATGGAGCATAGCCCGCCATCCCGGCCTGAACGTTTCCCCCGCATGGTCGGAAGTCAAAAAGCGCATTGCGTTGACGCTGGGCAAGGACGGCAACTCGGAAATCTACACCATGGACCGCGACGGCAAGAACCTCAAGCGCCTGACCATGGACCGCGCCATTGACTCCTCGCCCCACTGGTCGCCCGCCGGCACAGACTTGGTCTTTACCTCGGACCGCACCGGCAGCCCGCAGATTTATGTCATGGATGCCGACGGCATCAACACACCCCAGCGCATCAGCTTCGTGGGGTCCAGTTATTGTGATTCCGCCGTCTGGTCGCCCAAAGGCGATAAGATTGCGTTTGCGGCCCGCATGGACGGCCAATTCGACATTTTTGTCTGCGAAATCAATGGCAGCAACCCCGTGCGCCTGACGCGCAATCAAGGCAACAACGAAGACCCGTCTTGGGCGCCCAACGGCCAGATGCTGGCCTTTTCGTCCGACCGCACCGGCAGCATGCAGATTTACGTTATGTGCGCCGACGGAACGAATCAGCGCGCTCTGACGCGGCGCGGATTTAATACCTCGCCGGCCTGGTCGCCCCAATTGGTCAAAAAATGATGCCAATCGGCCAAACCTTTGGTCGGACAAATGAGTCTGGTTTTAAAAGGTGGGGGGCGGAATGGCCTATCCCCAAAAAAGAAGGGAAGGGCTTTTCTTGTATTTTTATTGACAAGCCGTTCAGGCAGGCCATAACAGTTTTGATTTTATTGACTAGAAAGGCAATACCAGTTCAGGAGCAAGGCTTTTCATTCCGATGCGCACAATGAGGTTCCTTCTTGTCGGAAGTGTACTGGTGCTGGCAGTGTCGGCATGCTCGAAAACATCGGGCAGTCCATGGTGGAAGTTCTGGGACCGGACGCCGTCCAAGCCATTCGCGGTTGAAATCCCCGCCCCGCCCGAAGTGGTCATGCCCAGCACACCCTTGAAGGAAATTCCGCCGCCCAAAGCCGGCGCAGACGTGGTCGAACCTGCCGAGATCAAGCGGTCGCCTGCGTCCGTCGTGCAACCGGCGCTGCGAACCGTTTATTTCGACTATGATAGTGCGCAGTTGCGCGAGGACGCCAAGGAGATCTTGCGCGAAAACGCCCGCTGGCTGCAGGAACACCCGCAGGTCGAGGTGCAAGTACAGGGGCATTGCGACGAGCGGGGCACGGTAGAATATAACTTCAACTTGGGCCAGCGCCGCGCCGACGCGGTCAAGGCCTTCCTTGTCGGATTGGGTGTGGCCCCCAACCGCATTCATACGATCAGCTACGGCAAGGAACGCCCCGCCGTGCTGGGGCACAACGAGGACGCATGGAGACTGAATCGTCGCGCAGAATTTCATACCTACTGAAAAAATCATGCAGGCGTCATTTTGGCCTATGAAATTCTACGCGCAGCGCATTGCTTCGATGTATTCAACACTTGACTGTGAACCGCTTTGGCAATAGCGGAGACATTCAGCGTTACAACAGCGCAAGAACGTATCGAAAACCTGTGCAAAATCATAGCGGCGCGTGCGCCGGCCATTACTCTGAGCACTCTCTATCTGGAGCGAAACCAATACGAAGGAGGAATAACATGCTGTCCCGTTGCAAACTGTTTCTGAGATGGGCCGTCCTGCTGCTCCTGGTCGGCGGGGTTACGACAAATTGCTCGTGGCTGCAGCGCATGCGCCAGACGCCGCGCCAGCATTGGTGGGAATTCTGGAAACCCAAAAACCCCGAACGCAACATCTTCTATCCGCAGGACATCACGGAGCCGCCCGCACCCCCGCCCATCGGGGCTGCTGCGATCCCCGGCACGGAGACCATTCCGGTCGAACCGGTCAAAACGCCTGTGGACGTTGCCGGCACGCTGCCCGAGGCCAAGCCGTTGCGCGTACCGCCGCGCGGGATGGTCACGCAATTGCAAACCGTGTATTTTGACTTTGACCGCTTCGACATCAAACCCGAAGCACGCCGCATCCTCGACCAAAACGCGGAATTTCTGCTGGCCAATCCGGATATCAAGGTCCTCATCGAGGGCCACTGCGACGAGCGGGGCAGCACCGAGTATAATCTGCACCTTGGCCAGCGCCGCGCCGACGCCGTCCGCGAGTACCTCGTGGCCAAAGGAGTTTCGCCCGACCGGCTCCAGACAATCAGCTATGGCGAGGAGCGGCCGGTGGATCCGGGCCACAACGAGGCGGCGTGGGCCAAAAACCGTCGTGCCCAGTTCCAGATTTTCTAACGTCTTGCTTTGTGCCCGAAGACAAGACTATCGCAGGGCAGGGTAAGGGGTTTTTTTTCGGATTTTTCTTGAACATAGCCGTCCACCGCGCAGGATTCTTTTTCCGTTGCGGCAACAAACCATTTTGCCTGTGCAAAAGGAGGAGATAAATCACATGGCAAGCAACACCCAAACAAGCTCTGTAGTTCGTAGTGCAGTCCTGATGATCGTTCTCAGCCTTGGGCTGAGCGGTTGTCAGTCCTGTCGGACGTTGGGCGAGCGGCTGGGGTTGGTCGGACGCGCCGTGCCCACCGTCGAAAGCGAAGTGCCCCAGCCGCCCGTCGTCGCCACTCCGCTCCAAGCACCGGGACCCGTGGTTCAGGAGAAAAAGGTCAGCGAGGTCGCCGAACGCCCGACCCAGCCGCCCCAAGTCGAAGAAGCCCTCAAGACCGTCTACTTCGACTATGACAGCGCGGTCCTTCGCGACGACGCCCGCCGAACCCTCGATCAAAACGTCGCGTGGCTCAAGGCCAACCCCAACGTTCGGATCCAGATCGAGGGCCATTGCGATGAACGCGGAACCGAGGAATACAACCTCGCTTTGGGACAGCGGCGCGCCGATGCGGTCAAACAGTATCTGATCAAAAGCGGAATCGAAGAATCGCGCCTGTTCACCATCAGCTACGGAAAAGCCCGGCCGGTGGACCCGGGCCACAACGAGACGGCATGGGCCAAGAACCGTCGCGCCCAATTCTCCCGCTACTAATTCAACCCGGCAACTCCATCGAACGCCGGCGCTGCAGCCGGAGAACGGTGTCGCACGTTCGGATTGACCTGCACGGTCGAGGGTGAAATGAAGCGGTCGCTTTTCCAGGGGATCAAACGCTGTGGGGCCGTGCTCGCCCTGTCTCTGACCGTTGCCTGCGCCCCGCTGCTCGGCACCGGGACGCTGGAACGCGACATGGCGAGAACCGCGGCCAACATTGACCGCATCTTCCAACTCAATCTCGAAACGCAAAAGGTTGTCGAGAGCCGCATCAAAGCCATGGAGGCCAAACAAAAGGCCGATTCCGAACTGGTCCTCAACAACCTTGTCGGCATCGAGCAGCGGATTGCAGCCCTGCAGGAGTCGCTCGACGCCATCCGCTCGCAGGTCGAAGAAATGCGCTACCGCACCTTGGGCGAAAGCCCCGACCGCGTGCCACTGCGGGTCGGCCGCGGCGAAACCACCACGACCGTTGTGCTCGAAGGCGAGCAGCTGTTTCTGGACGGACAAAAGGCGCTCCAGCGCCGAGACTTCAATGCCGCGCGCCTTTCCTTTCAGGAATTCCTCAAACAATTCCCCGCGAGCCAGCGTCGCGCCGATGCCCAAATGTGGATTGCCGAAAGCTATTATCGCGAAGAAAAATGGGCCGAGGCTCTCGCGGCATTTCGTGAGGTTGAACAACAATACCTTACCAGCCCGCGAGTCCCCGAAGCCCTCATGAAAATGGCTCTCTGCGAGCAACATCTCAACCGCACCGACCAGGCCATTGCGACACTTGAGCGCCTGATCACCAACTATCCCAAATGGGAACGGCTCGATCAGGCGCAAGAGATGCTCCGCAGCCTGATCAAGGTCGAGCAAGTTCCGCCACCCTTGCCGCGATGAGCGGAGGGGTGCTTTCTATACCGCATATTTTTGGAGGGGCGGCTTCCACGCCGCCCTTGTTTTTTTACCGAGCGTATGGAGACGAAACAAAAAAAAATAAATATACCTTCCTCAACCTCGTGAAATCCGCCCCTCCAAGAATCCAAAAGATAAGGGCGGCGTGGAAGCCGCCCCTCCAAAAAAACACACACTCAAACTTTTCGCGAACCTAAACCCAAACGCAAACGCAAACCCAGACCGAAACCTGTATGTCCCACTCTCTACCGCACCGACCCGCTCCACAGGACATCATAGGCCGTGCCGCCGGGTTTCTGGCCGCCGAACCGCAAAATCTCGCCGTTGCTAACCGTCCCGTTTGTAGGATCGTAAATCAGTGCGCTTGCCCCGCTCACGATGCTCGCGTCTTCCGGATTCCACTTCCACGGAAACGAGCCCGTCACAAACGTGTCGCGCGTGTCGTCCCAGCGGTCCGGTCCATTGCTTTCGAGCATAAAGACATTGCTCGGAAAACCGGCGCCCGGATTGCTGAATGACCTGCCCGCCGCTTCCCTTGTGCTTGCGTCGCCCGTGGCCAATTCATAGACAATGCCGCGCAACTGGCCGCCGGCCTGTTGAAACACCAGCCCGGCAAAGACCTCCGGCGGAATGTTCGTCAAATACGCAACCGGCGTGGACAATTGAATCATGCCGGCCAAATCGGTACCGGGCTGGCCAAGCGTATAGGAATTCCAATCGGCGTAATAGGCCTCCATGCCCACGGCGATGGTGCGCAAGTCGGTCTTCACGCGCGAAACCTTGGCCCGCGTTTGCGCCTCCAGAAAGTTTGGAATCGCAATCGCGGCCAGAATCGCTATGATGGCTACGACAATGAGCAACTCGATCAGCGTGAACCCCTTCTTTGCTTTCATCGTGTTCGCCTCCTTTCGTGATGAGGGTTTCCCTGCATAACCGTTTGCCTGCAGTTGGTTTTCTGTCTTCAGATGCTTTTATCCAAAAGGCAGCCAATTTGCAAATATCTTTTCTAACTTTCAACCTCTTGCCTCTAACGTCTTTCATCTGCGCTCTTTGGTCATGGTCGGAGGCCAAGTTAAAAGTCCCTTGGAGAACGTACGTCGTTCCCGCTTTTGGGAGTAAGCAGGGCGAAAATGCCCCCGCTAAAGCAGGAGGTACATATATGCCGTCTGAGGCTCAAAGGGGCTTGCCGACCGGCTCTTGATCTAACCCGAAGACCATCTTGCCTTTCAATACTCTGACGTTTGCCCTTGTCCCGCAAGAAAAAAGCGACGAAAACGTTGCGGAAGATTTTCCCGAAATCGGGAGAAGGTCGTTCGATTCGGCAGGCTCTTTGGACTGCGGCAGCCATGCTGCCGCTTTCTTTTGTGACAAGATCAACCCCGCCAAGCGTCGGTCCTTTCCACAGCGCCGACGCTTTGTCTGACTGCGGATGTTTCCAGCAAAGCGGCAGCATGGCTGCCGCACTCCAAAACCCTTGGCGCTGTGGCGAAGGGATTTTACCTGTCTCTTATACACATCT
>JAOAGV010000175.1:2749-6212 GCA_026415575.1 Candidatus Sumerlaeia bacterium | reverse complement strand
CGTCTCGACCGTGAAGGTCTATACCATCCGGCGGTCGAACGCGCGCGACATGGCCAACATCATCAACACGATTTTTTCAACCACAGGCGGAGGTGGATCGTCCGGCGGCAGTTCGGGTGGATTTGACCCGCAGCGGATTCGCGAGTTCCTCGACCGCATGCGCGGCGGGGGAGGCGGGCCCGGCGGATTCGGCGGGCCTGGCGGATTTGGCGGACCTCCGGGAATGTTCGGCGGTTTCGGCGGGGGCGACCGCGGCCGCGGAAGATAATTGTTGTGCAGAATGACTCTTTTGGGATAGGCTCTCTACGGTAGAATCGAGAAATGGAGGTGGGCACCATGAAAAACCTGCGAACTACAACCGGCGCTCTAATGGTTGCGGCAATGCTGGCCGGGCTGACCGGCGTCCAAGCCCAAGACCGCGGCGGAGGCAGTCCGTTCGGCGGCTTCTCGCGTTCCAGCCGGCCGATTGCACGGGTTACCGCCGTAGCCGACGAGCGCAGCAACTCGGTCATCGTGAGCGCGCCCGAAGAAATGATCCCGCTCATTGAGGCGCTCATCCAGGACATCGAGAACATCACCACGGGGACCACGCAAGTTCGCGTCTTTCCCCTCCAATATGCTTATGCGCGGGATATGGCAACGGTGTTCACGGACCTGTTCCGCGAGCAAAGCAGTTCGGGCCGCGGCTCCTCGTCGGTCCAGCGCGCCGTAGCTGTGGCCGACGAACGGACCAACTCGGTGGTCGTTAGCGCGCCTGAAGACATCATGCGCACCATCGAGCGCATCGTCAAGGAAGTGGACACCATGAGCGAGGACGTGACCGAACTGCGCGTCTTTATGCTGCAATATGCAAAGGCCGAGGACACGGCGCAAATGATCAACGACATTTTCGAGCAGCGCCAGAGCCGCACATCGAGCCGCAACCAGCCGATGCCTTTCGGACGCGGCTCGTTCGGCTTCTTCGGACGGTCCAGCTCTTCGTCCAGCAGCCAGCAAAGTGAACGGCGCTTGCAAGAAGAGACCGTTGTGGCGGTGGCCGACACGCGAACCAACTCGGTAATTGTCAAGGCGGCCAGCGAGATCATGATTCAGATCGAGGCCATGATCAAACAGATAGACGAAAACCCGGCGCGTGAAAAGAAGGTCTATGTCTATTCGCTCGGCAACGCCGATGTGTCCGACCTGTCCACCATTCTGCAACAACTGTTCCCGGCATCCTCTCAAGGCGGCGGGGGCGCGCGGTTTGGCGGACAAACCAACACCCAGAGTCTGCGGCCGACCAGCCGCGGGACGGGCACGGGAACGTCGGGCCGGCCGGCGTCCGGCAGCAGCGGCTTTGGCGGGAGCGGCGGTTCCGGATTTGGATCGCTGAACTAACGACGGCAGGATTTCATTCCTTTTGTGTGCGAGGCGATTGCAATGCGACGGCAACTATTCCTCCTTGTGACTACTGCTCTTTTCCTTGCAGTGACAGCATCGCTATCCGCGGGCCAAGGTCCGGGCGGGCCCGGCGGTGGACCCGGCGGTGCCGGCGGCGGGCCGGGTGCGGGCGCCGGCGGACCGAGTGTGGGTGCCGGCGGACGCCAGCGCCCGGGCGGCTATGATGCTTCGTCGGTCGGCGAAGCCTCCTTTCAGATTGATCCCAAGACCGGCTCGTTGATCGTCATCACCGACGAGCAAACCAATGACTACATCCGGACGGTCATCCAAAACCTCGACCAGCCGGTGCCTCAAGTTCTGATCAAGGTTTTGTTTCTGGAAGTCACCCACGGCGACGACCTCGACTTGGGCACAGAATTCACCTATCATTGGGGCCGTACGACCCGCGTGGACGAATACGGCAATCCGATTGTGGACTCCGCCGGCGTCGAGCAAACCACGTGGCGGAGCACGGCGCAGACTCTCTTTGGAGTCGCCGCCCAAACCGACGGTGCATTCTATCGTCTTCTCACCGAGGATCTGGAGCTGACCCTTCGCGGCTTGGCCACCGTCGCCAAACTCGAAGTCCTGTCGCGCCCCTCGATCCTCGCCCGAAACAATGAGCAGGCCATCATTACCCTCGGCAACGAGGTGCCGTTCATCACCAACAGCCGAGTCACGCAGGACGGCCAGATCATCAACACGGTTGAGTATCGCGACATCGGGATTATCCTGAATGTAACGCCGCGGATTACCCGAAGCGGGCTTGTGGAAATGTATGTCGCTCCGGAAATCTCCACCCTGTCGGGCGACACGGTGAAGATTTCCGAAACCATCGAGGCGCCAATCATTGCCAAGCGCGCGGCGGAAACCGTCGTCATGGTGCCCGACGGCATGACGGTTGTCATCGGCGGTTTGATGGAAGACAGCAAGACCGACGCGGTGCGGAAGATGCCCATTCTGGGCAGTATTCCCTGGGTGGGAACGGCGTTCCGGCGCACGGTAAAAAGCAATGCAAAAACCGAGTTGCTGATTTTTCTCACACCGCATGTGGTGCAAACGACCACCAGCTTGCATGCGATGTCGGTTCGGGAAACCTCAAAGGCAGCCATGGCGCCCACGGCGTTCACGCCGGCGCAACTGGACAAGCACCTTGACGGCTACGACCGGCTGATTCTTCCGCCGCTGCCCGAAGCGAAGCGCGAAAACCCGGTCCTGCGCGCGGCGCGCTGGGTCTGGGATGAAGTGCAAATCTTCAAATGAGAAAAGAGGGGAGTGCGCCTCACACTATAGGCAGTTCAAACTTCGGTTTGCCGTATCCGGCCCCGATTTCGCGGCGCGCTGAATCCTGCCATAGTGCGTGCAGGAAAACTCCTCAACCGAAGCGCAGGGAAGGACAACGACGGGCTGGTAATGCAAAATCAAAAATCTGGAATCCAAAATCCTCAAAGCGGAATTCTTTGATCACAGAGGCAAAAACCTACCATCAAGCAGGGTGAATCCATGAAACTGACGCGTTCGCACATCGTCTATGCCAGTTTGGCGCTCGCGTGGATTGTCGTGGCGATCTGGCAGACGTTGGAGCACAATCGGGCGAAGACAGCGGCGCGCGAGGCGTTGCGCAACCGCGCCCGCGGCATCTCGTATTCGCTGGCCGCCGTCGTGCGCTCGCAGGAATTTTTTGGCCGCATCCGCCAAGCGCGCATCGAAGCCGCATTGCGAAGCCTCGCCAAATCGCAGGAACTGATCTCGCTGGCCCTGCTCAATGCCTCGGGCGATGTTGTGGCTCTGGCGGGCGAGCCGATTCGTATTGACAAAACCGAGCTGGCCCGTCGCGGCGAATGGTGGGAAAAAGACGCCGTTCGGTTTGTCAACCTCATAGACCTTGGCGACGAAATCGAAAGCGGCGAGCCCGACGGCCAACATACGCGCATTATCGTGTCGCCCGACGCGCCGGAAGGGCCGGGCGGGCCCGGTGGTCCGGGCGGCCCGGGAGGTCGGCGCGGCGGTCCGGGCGGACCCGGCGGTGCAAGCGGGCCCGGCG
>JAOAGV010000175.1:0-2739 GCA_026415575.1 Candidatus Sumerlaeia bacterium | reverse complement strand
CCCCCCGCCTCAGCCGCTTCGTTACAACATTGTGCGAACGTCTGAAAGCGTGATTTTGCGCTTGGAGTATCCGCCGGATTCGCCAAGCACCGGTCCGCGTTCTTCCAATGAGCGACCGCCCGAATCTCCCGGATTTCAGCGCCCGCGACCCCAGAAAGTTATCTCCCAGCGCACTTCGGAAGCACTCGTTCTGGAATTTCAATACTCCCCCGACCAGCCCACTTCGCCCCTTCTGGCCATGGTCGGTCTCGACCGCGACCGGCGCGAAGGCAGCTTCCGCCGCGGCGGACGCCGGCCGCCCCCCTTCGGCCGGCCCCCATGGATGAATGAAACGGAGTTTCAGGAGATTCTCCAGAAGCAGGGCCTCCACGGGTTTGTCCTGAAAATGTCCACAGACGCCGTCCGTGCGGAGACCGCGCGCGACCGCTGGCTGCGCTTTGTGGTCATGAGCATTGCCTTGGTGGCCGTGGTCGGCGTGGGGCTGGCGTGGCGCGCATTCGAGAGCTCCGCCCAGCTGCAAATCCGTCTGACGCGTGCCAGCGAGATGAACGCTTATCTGCGCGAGATGAACGTCGCCGCCGCCGGGCTTGCCCACGAAACCCGCAATCCCCTGAACATCGTTCGCGGTCTGGCCCAGATGATCAGCAATACGCCCGAGGCTCCGCCGGAAATCCGCAAGCGTTCGTCCGACATCGCCGAGGAAGTGGACCGCGTCACGGCGCGCCTCAACGAATTCATTGATTACTCCAAACCGCGCGAGGCCAAACCTGCTCCGACCAACCTGACGGCCATCATCCGCGACGTCGAGCGCACACTCGAAAGCGATATTACCGACAAGGCCATCGCGTTCACCGTGGAAGGCCCCGATCTGACCGTTGAGGCCGACGAGTCGCTTCTGCGCCAGGTGCTTTTCAACCTTTTGATGAACGCGATTCAGGCTGTCAGCCACGGAGGCAGCGTTGCGGCGGTCATCGAAAGGAAGTCCGCACAGGAGGCCGTTCTGGAAATTCGCGACAACGGACCGGGCATTCCGGCGGATGCCGTCAAGAACCTCTTCCGCCCGTATTTCACCATGCATGAGCGCGGGACGGGACTGGGTTTGGCCATTGTCCGGCAGATTGTCCTCGCCCACGGCTGGGAAATCCAATATCTTCCGAACGAACCGCAGGGAGCGCGTTTCCAAATCAGCGGTATAAGGATTAGCGCAAGGGCCCCGCTGTCATGACGCCGCGACGATCGGATGAATCCCGCGCCGACATTCCCGTGCTGATCGTGGACGATGATCCCGGCCAGCGCAGCCTGTTGGCCACCTATCTGCGCGGGCAGGGCTTTCACATTATCACCGCTGCGTCTGGCGATGAAGCCCTCGCGATTCTCGAAAACCGTCCCGTCCGCATGATGATTTCCGACGTGCGGATGCCGGGGCTTTCGGGCTTGGAGACACTCCGCCGGGCCCGATTAAAGCTTCCCACCCTGCCGGTATTGCTGGTTACCGCTTATGCGGACATTCGCGATGCCGTCAGCGCCATGCGCGACGGAGCTGTGAACTATCTGCAAAAGCCGATAGACCTCGACGAGCTGCGCGATTCTGTTTTCCAGGCGGTCGGTTTGTCACCTTCCATGCGAACGGCGAGACCGGACCTGCCGGACTTGCCGCCGGACATCATCGCCCAGAATCCGCTGATGCGCGAAGTGTTCCGCGAAGCCGCCCTGATTGCTCCCTCGGAAACACGCGTGCTGATCACGGGCGAAAGCGGCGTGGGCAAGGAGGTGGTCGCCGACCTGATTCACCGCTGGAGTCCGCGAAAGAGCGGACCGATGGTGAAGGTCAATTGCGCGGCCATTCCGGAGACGCTGCTCGAAAGCGAACTGTTCGGCCATGAAAAAGGCGCATTCACGGGGGNGGCTTCACAGAGAATCGGGCGGTTTGAGGAAGCCGATGGCGGGACCATCCTTCTGGACGAAGTCGCCGAGATGTCGCCGGCCCTGCAGGCCAAACTCCTTCGCGTCACCGAAGACGGTTGCTTTCAGCGGGTGGGCTCAAACCAAGTGCGGCGGGCCAATGTGCGGATTCTGGCGGCCACCAACCGCAATCTCGACCGCGAGGTTGAGGCGGGGCGGTTCCGCGAGGACTTGTTCTTCCGGCTCAACGTGGTGGAGATTTACGTGCCGCCGTTGCGCGAGCGGCCCGAGGATATCCTGCCTCTGGCACATCTGTTTGCCAGCCAGTTTGCCCAAGGCAACCCGCGCCTGTCTGCCGCCGCCGCCGCGGCACTCCAAGCCTACGACTGGCCGGGCAACGTCCGCGAGCTGCGCAATGCCATGGAGCGCGCCGTGCTGATGGCTCGCGGCCAGATCATTCTCCCCGATCATCTGCCGCGCCGCGTTCAACTGGGCGGCGCAGAGGCGGAGGGCGAAACAGAAGGCACCCCCCGCGGCAAGCGCATGGAAGAGGTTGAGCGCGCGACCATTCTCCAAACCCTGCGCGAAAACCAATACAACCGCACCGAAACGGCGCGCGTGCTGGGCATCAGCCGCCGCGCGCTGATCTACAAACTCCGCCGCTATGCCGATCAGGGATTCGCCGTTGATCCCGATTGATCCGTTTTAGATTTTTTCGTCGAGACATCCAGCCAATTTGCAAAGAGCCTTTCCCGCTTCTACCCTCTTGCCTCTAATCTCTTTGGTTGCGGCCAAAGGCCACGTTATCTTTGGAGTGCGGCAGCCATGCTGCCGCTT
>JAOAGV010000174.1 GCA_026415575.1 Candidatus Sumerlaeia bacterium | reverse complement strand
GTGTATAAGAGACAGCGGTAAGGGTGCGCGTGATACGGCTAAATGAATTCCTGCCCCTGTTAGAGCCGCGCATTTTCCTCCCACATATACATAAGCTTATGTGGTCCCGCGGGGCAGTTGAGATTGACGCATACAATAACAGGTGCAATCGTGGGGGTGGGGTCGGCACAACGGTTGTCAGCGGTTCGGTGGGGAGTGGCTGGAAAAGTGGTATGGGCGTGGGTTTTGACCATTCCGATGTCTGCTTTGGTGGCAGCTTTGGCCTTTAAGATCATTGATATAATCATAATAATCTTTTAGGGAAATTTCAGATAATCGAACCTTTGCGCTTTAATGCGGTTTTGGGTATCTTCTCCGCCTATGTCTATTGGGAAGGTCGGGTATCATCCCTGACTTTTGCTTTAAAATCGGAAACGGGCGCCATATGTTTAACGGAAGGAAGGGGACAGACATGCCGGCTTGGCTTTCCTCATCCAACGCATTTATCCTTGGGTTGGTTTTTACGTTCGCCTTCCCATGGCTTGCCCCATGTGCGGTAGAGACCGATACCCCGCTATCTGCAGCCTCGTCTATTCGCATAGATTGCGATTTTCCCGGCGGCAATATTGTGCTCGATTCGATCGTGGGCGATACGGTCAGCCTTCATCAAGATTTGCGCGATACAGCGGGCAATTGGTTTTATTGGTATTTTCGGGTTCGCGGAGCCGAAGGCCGCAACCTCGTGTTTCGATTCACGAAATCCAAGTGCATCGGGGTGTTTGGGCCGGCTGCAAGCAGCGACGGCGGAAAGACATGGCGGTGGCTTGGCAAGGGGGCATTCAGCGGCCAGACGTTTCGATATGCATTCGGGCGTGATGAGCGCGAAGTGCGTTTCTGTTTTGCCATTCCATATGTCGAGGCGAATTTCCGCGAATTTTTGAAACGATTTGCCGCCCATCCTCACCTCAAAGTTGACACCCTTTGCCGGACAAAAAAAGGCCGCGAAGTGGAACGGCTTCACGTCGGCCGCCTTGACGGAAAGGCCGACCGGCGCGTGCTCCTGACTTGCCGACATCACTGCTGCGAAATGATGGCCAGCTACGCGCTTGAAGGCATCATCGAGGCCGTGCTGGCCGGCGACGCCGACGGGCAGTGGCTGTGCGACCATGTCGAATTCCTTGTCGTTCCGTTTATGGATAAGGACGGGGTCGAGGACGGCGACCAGGGCAAAAACCGCAAACCCCACGACCACAACCGCGACTACGCGGGCGAGAGCCTCTACGAGTCCGTGCGGGCGCTGCGCGCTTTGGTGCCGACATGGTCGAAGGGGCGGTTGGACTTTGCGCTCGACATGCACTGTCCCTACATCAGCGGCCAATACAATGAGTTTGTCTATTTTGTAGGCGGGCCAAATCAGGACATCTGGGAGCGGGTCGGCGAGTTTTCGCGCATTTTGGAACAAACCCGAACCGGTCCCATTCCCTATGTCGCGCAGAACAATTTGCCGTTTGGGAAGGCGTGGAATCAGGAATCCGGGCCGCTGAAAAGTTTTGCACGATGGGCTGCCGAACTGCCCGGAATCGGCGTGGCGACGACCATCGAAATCCCTTACGCCCATGCCAGCGGAACCACCGTAACCGCCGATACGGCACGCGCCTTGGGTCGCGACCTCGCCAGAGCGATGAAGGCATACCTTCAGACACGCAGGTAGTCCGCCGGTGCTCTCTTTCGCCGGCGGCGGTTCGTTTCGCGCTTGATTTTCCTCCGCTCCGCTCCCGTAATAATCAACCGACAGATTGACGAGATCGCCTTTGCCCGTCGCCGCTTGCAGGAGGACGTTCCCATGAAATGGTATTCGATCCCCGACGTTTCCCATCTGCGCCGCCGTGCGGTTCTTTTTTCCGTCCTCGCTCCGGTCTGCGCATTGTGCCTTTGCTCGTGTGCTGAACTGGAGTATCTGCGCTACAAGGCCGACTTGCAGGACCAAACCATTGCCCAGATGGAAAGCAAGCTGCGCGAGTGGCAGGACGCCTATGACAATCTGATGAACCAGCACACCAAGGACGTTCAGGAGTATCAGAAACAGCTGGCGCTGCGCGATCAGGAAATTCGCCGTTTGCGCTCGGACAAAACCGACCGCGAGCGCGAACTCGAACGCCAGCTCAACGAACTCAAATTGCGCGCACAAGCCGAGATTGACAAGAATCTCAAGGCTGCCAAGGAAGCCGAATCCTTGCAAAACAAACTGATGACGGCCGACAAGCAACTGACCTCGGCCAAGATAACCCAGTCGCAGCTGGAGAAAGATTTGGCGGCGGCCCGCGCCGAAATCGCCGCTCTGAAATCCCAGTTGCAGACGCTCGAGCAAGCCCGCATCGCCGCCGACAAGCGCACCCGGGCTGTCGAGGCCGAACGCGACCGGCTCAAGGGCGAAGTCGAAGCCGGCGCGGCCCAAATCGCCGCCCTCGAGCGCGATGTCAAAGACCTGCGGATCGCCGCCAAGGCGGCCGACGACAGCAAAACCACCATCTCGGCCCAAGTGGCCGAAATCAGCAAACAACTGGCCGACGAACGAAAGGCTGCCGAAGCCGAACGCTCCCGACTCAAAGCCGAGATCAGCCGGTTGAGCGGGCAGCTGGCCAAAGTGCAGGGGGCGGCGGCCGGTGCCTCTGACGCCGGCTTGTCGCGCGCCAAAGATGCCTTGGAGAAGGTTGTCGCCGCCCAGATCAAAGACAAGTCTGCCGAGGTCGAAACCGCAGCCGACCGCGTTGTGCTGCGCCTGCGCAGCGATGCGCTCTTTGAACCGGCCACGCTGCGCCTTGTTCCTTCCGCCCAGACCACGTTGCGCCAGATTGCCGAAGTGCTCGCCAAGTTTCCCGGCTATCAACTCCGCGTCGAGGGCCACACCGACAATCAGCCCGTGCGCGACCTGCCGTTTCCCGACAATCTTGCGCTCTCCACCCAGCGGGCATATAACGTTCTGCGGTTTCTCTTGGAGTCCGCAAAACTACCCCAAAAACAAATCCGTTCGATCGGCTGTGCCGACTACCAGCCGATTGCGCCCAACGACACTGCCGAGGGCCGTGCGCGCAACCGCCGCGTCGAGATCGTTTTGTGTCCGGTGGAGTAGGTTCTCCGCATGGCCCGCATGCTGCGGTCTGCTTTCATCCAGCGCGCAGGGTTCGGACCACCCGCGCCGCGCAGGTTGCCCGCGGGTTCAGCAGGCCGGAGGCGGCGTTTTCATTACAAACAAATTGGCCGACGCTTTGGCGCGGTTGATTGTGTAATGTGAAGGAAACGCGGCGTGGGCAGACCTGTCTCGTTGGCGTGCCCATGCTTTACTTGCGGTGAACCAGCAGCCGGAAGATCAGCCGAATAAAACGGCAGGTATCGCGCGTTTTCGAGATGAAAGATTTTCCCTCGTTATAGATGGTCGCAATGGGCACCTCGCCGATTCGCATGCCCGCGCGTGCCGCGCGAATCAACTGCTCGATTTCCATGTCGTAGTGCGTGGTGGTCAACTGCACCGCTTCCAGCACGCGCCGCCGAAGCGCCCGATAGCCCGACTGCACATCATGGAGCGGCACGCGGGTCAGCCGCCGCAGCAGCCATGAGGTGAACCGGTTAGTTGCCTTGCGCAACAAGGGCATTGTGCGCGTGTCGTGCATGCGGTTGCCGACGATCAGATCATAACAGTCGGCGGTGATGGCGTCGGCAAATCGGGGCAAATCGGCCGGGGCGTGCTGTCCGTCAGCATCCATCGTGACGACCCAGTCATAGTTTTCGCGCAAGGCGATCTCGAACCCAGCGCGCAGCGCCGCGCCTTTGCCTCCGTGGGGACGGCGCTCGACTCGCCAGCCGGCCGCCCGCAGGTCGGCATAGTCGGTGGTGGTCGAGCCGTCGTCTATCACGAGAATCTGCCCGCGCGGATGGCGCGCGGCAATTTCGCTCAAAAGCCTGCCCAATTCCGGGCCGGCATTATAGGCGGGGATGAGGATGAGTGTGCGGGGTTGAAAAAGTGCCATCGCGTTTTACCTGAGCCGGCGTGGCCACATTTGGACACGAGCCAGACCTACGGAAAGCGGCGTGGGCGTGTCAACGCCTTGATTGGGTTGGTATGGGGGGAGGGCCCTCCACGGTGATCGAAACAAAAAGCGGTCGGGGTGGAACCCGACCCCCCACGGTGTACGAAAAGAAAAACGAAAATCCAAAAACAAATGGTCGGGGTGGAACCCGACCCTCCATGGCGACTATCGCCCTTTCAACTTGACCCTTCGGGCGGGCAAAGCGCAAGGTCTTTTCGGCTCGCTGCCGCTGCGGAGGCATTGGATGCAAACAAAAAAAACGTTATGGAATTTCAGCATTGGCCTATTGGCGGGCTTTCTGATCTTGGGCTTCCAGCCGCCAGAAGCGCCGGCGTGCTCGGTTCCCGTATTCCGCTATGCGCTCGAGCAATGGGCCGCCGACCCGTATGGCATAATTGTATTTTATCGCGGTGCACTTGCGTCCGAAGACACCGGGCTGCTCGATGCCTTGCGGCAGAAGACGGGCAACAAGGAGAATCCCGTCAATGTTGCCTTTCAGATGGTGGACCTCGACAGCTCGCTGTCGGTGAGCGCGCAGGCATTTTGGAAACAGTATGGCGGCGACACGCTGCCGTGGGCCGTTGTCCGCTATCCCATTCTCGCGGCCAGTCAGGAGGTCATCTGGCGCGGCCGGCCAAACCAATCCGCTTTTGATCGTCTGGTGGATTCGCCGAAACGTCGGGAGATCGTGCAGCGGATTCTTTCCGGCGATTCGATCGTGTGGGTATTGCTGGAAAGCGGCAACAAGACCTTGGACGAAGCCGCCTTCAGCACGCTGACGCGCGAACTGGCCCGCCTCGAGAAACTGCTGAAATTGCCGTTCACGCAAGGCGATTTGCAGGACCCCGACAGCATTGCTGCGTTCGGGTCTGATCTGGCTTCGACGCTGCCGTTGCGGCTGTCTTTCCCCGTGGTGCGTCTGGCGCGCAATGACCCGTCAGAACAGATGCTCGTAACCATGCTTCTGAAAAGCGAGCCGGATCTTCTCGATGCGGAGTACGCAAATCAGCCGATGGCTTTTCCGGTGTATGGACGCGGACGCGTTCTGTGCGCGCTCGTTGGATCGGGCATCAATGCCGAGACCATCGAGGACGTGTGTGTATTTCTCACCGGCCCTTGTTCCTGCCAAGTCAAGGCATCCAATCCGGGAACCGACCTCTTGATGACCGCGTCTTGGGACAGTATTTTTTCACGGAATCCGCTTCCGCCCAAACCCGCGCCGGTGCTGACCGGCGCGCTGCCCGACCCGCCGGCGCCCGCTGCCACGAGCGAACCAATGGCCTTGCGCGCAGGCCTTTTGCCGGCTGGCGGGCCACCGGCAAGCGGGCAAGGCTCCGTCCTGCGAAATTCGCTCGCGGCGTTGGGAGCCTTGCTGGTATTGGCCTTCATTGGCGCGTATGCGTTGAAACCCAAAGGCTGAGATTTTCGGGGGGTTTTGCACACACCGTTCATTGGAAATACCCCTAAGGAAAATATATCAAAACTCAAAAAAGGAAAAAACGAAAATCCAAAAACAAACGGTCGGGGTGGAACTCAACCCTATATAAGCCAAAAAGGAAAAACGAAAAACAAACGGTCGGGGTGGAACCCGACCCTCCACGGTGTCTGGATCAGAATCCGGGAATCAACAAGACCGACCACGGCGGAGAGTCCCATGAAACTTTACCATTTGGCAGTCAAAGAAATCCTGCATCGCAAGCTGAACTTCGCACTGGGGCTGCTTTCGATCATCGCGGCAATCGGAGTCTTTGTCGGAGCGCTGACGCTGCTGAAAATCCACGACCTTCGTACGCATCAGATTCTGGAGGCCAAGGAGGCCGAGACTCAGGCGCGCATGGCGGCGCTCGAAGACGAGATGCGCAAGGCCATGCTCCATCTCGGTTTCAATATTGTCATCCTTCCGAAGGATGTCAATTTGACCGACTGGCATGCCGACGACTATGCGGAGAAATTCATGCCGGAAGAATATATTGAGAAGTTGGCGAAGTCGCATCTGATTACGGTGCAACATCTCCTGCCCAGCCTTCAGCAAAAGATCAAATGGCCCGAACAGAAACGCACGGTGCTGCTGGCTGTCTCTTATACACATCT
>JAOAGV010000173.1 GCA_026415575.1 Candidatus Sumerlaeia bacterium | reverse complement strand
CTGTTACACTGTCAAAGGTTGTGCCTGCTTGGGATCATCTGACCGTGCATGGTCCCAAGGGAATCCCAGCTAAGAGTTCAATACTTTTCGGCGTACGGTTTGAGGAACCTCAGCGCCGCCTCGGTCACTTCCCATGCCTGCGGCCAGAAGCACAGGTCAATCGTCCACCATTCGCCGTGGAATCCCGCATCCTCGACAATGGCGGGGATCACTTCGTCGAAGTTGATCTTGCCCTCGCCGAAGGGGCGGTGCGTGCTGGTTTCGTCGCCGTGAAGCGTGCCGTCGGAGTCAATCAGGTGGATGTGGCCGATTTTGCCTTTGAGTTTGCGCGCGAATTCGACCACGCCGCCCTTGAGCGTTTCCTTTTTGCCGTATTGCCGCGCGCCCACGACCGAGCACATGTAAGCGTGGCAGGTGTCGAACATCACCTTGAAGTTGGGATGGCCCACTTCCTCGACAATCTGGATGACTTCGCTGGGTTTGTTGAAAATGAATCCCGGCTCAAATTCCCAGACCATTTTGATGCCGAAGTCCTCGGCGGCCTGCGCGCAGCGCTTCCATTGCGCCACAATTCGCTTGCGGGCTTCGTCGCGCGCCTTGCCTTCGAGGGCGTTGGGCGGCTGGACAGTGTCCACGCGGATGCTCGGCGAGTCCAGATCGAGGCACAGCTGGAGGTTCTTCTTGAAGAGATTGAAATAGAGGTCGCCCTTTTCGGCCTCTTTGGTGCCGGGGCCGGGCGTGGCCCAGAAATCGGCGGCCAGACCGGAAACGCCCAGTCCGTTGGCGCGAAGCAGCGCCTTGACGCGGTCGCGGTCGGCCTTCATCGGATAGTCCTCCGGATGAATGTGCGGCCGGAAGGCGCCGATTTCGATGCCGTCCAGTCCGATCTCCGCGCAGCGCCGCACGACGGCGTCGAACGGCACCGGATTGTTTTGATAGGGTCCAAACGCATACGCCCAAGTTCCGATGGAGATTTTTTTTGCCATAGTGTCCGTCTCCTTTCCTCCCGATACGAGAGCCGATGGCAAGGATATAGAAGCCGGCGTTTCAAGCGTCCGGCGGTGTTGCCCGTGTCTTTTGCTGCTTCTGATACTCTTCGAGCCTGCGAATATGCGCGGTCGTGCCGTCAGCCAACCGCTCCAACACGTTTTTCAGAGCTTCGGCGTCGCCGTTTGCAATTCGAAACAGTTCTTTTTCCATCATCGAGTGTTCGATCTGCAAGGCCATGGCCAGTGCACGCGCCGGTGTGGTGATGCCTTCCGCGTGGGTCTTCAGCACTTTCAGGTAGTCCAACGAGGTCTGCAGGGCATGCAAGTTGAACCGTACTTCATTGAAGGCGGCGCCGCTTTCCTGCACTTGGGCGGCAAAGTCGCGAATCCAGTCCGCATGAACATTTTCATCGCGGGCGATGGCCAGCCAGAACTCTGCGTCGGCGGGAATTCGGCGGGCAAAAACCCGGTAGATTTCGCCCACAGTTTGTTCATGCTGAATCATCAACGCCAGAACATTTGGAACTTGTGTAACTTTTCCCATTTTCGTGTCATTCTTTCCGGTTTGGTTGCAGAACCTTGCTCTTGGTTTTCATAACCCCGCCACATAAGGGTTGTCCCCGGTGAATTCTTCGGGTCGAAGCGGAGGCGGCTCAGTCCGCGCGTCCACGGCCCATGTCAGATTTATCAGGTCGGCCGGAGTCTAAATTCGCTTCCATCGCCTGAAAGCCAAATTCGGCGCATTCGACTCAAAAGTGAACGCACGCTCAACGTGTCCCCGGGAGTACCTGCAAGTTCGCCCAAACCAATAACCTTGCGTCTGCCCCGACCCGGCACCCCTGAATGGTCCGCGCTACGCACCAACAACCGTTCCGACCTATTTCACCGCGGGCGGATAGCAGCAAACGACCTCAAGGGGTTTCTTGCCGACGTTCACGATGTCGTAGGCCGGCAGACAACGCGGGATGAAATACGACCGCCCGCGGCGGATTTTCTTCGCGCCCCACGGCCCGCGCAACTCACCCTCGCCGTTGATCCCGATCACGCAATAGAACCCGCGATCGTTGGGCATCGCGAGCGTATCTTTTACGATCACACGGCGCAACCAGAAATACTTCCTCGCCTCTTCGGGAACGAGGTCATACTCAACGCCGCCGGCCTCCTCCCGATACACCACCGGTTTGCGCATAACATAGTTTTCGAGGTAGTCCTTCGGCATGGCCGAGAACTCGGCTGCCTCCAGCGCCGTGTCCCAATCCAATCCGCACGCGCCATCTTCGCGCTTGTACGGATAGCCCTTCCACTCGGCCAAGATATTCCAGTCGGTCGGTTCCTGCGGTTCGAGAATGCACAGGCCTGAGCCCAACGAGTGGACTTTGCTGTCGCGCAGGAAGATTACATCGCCGACCTTCGGCCGGACTTCCCACATGTGCTTGCGCATGGTGGCCACGTCTTGGGCTTCCATCCACTGCCGGAACTGCTCCTTCGAGACATCGTGTTTAAACCCGATCCAGGCCTTGGCCCCCGGACGCGTGCCGACGACGACCCACGCCTCGTTCTTGCCGTAGGGGGAGTTGAGATGCTTGCTCGAAAACTCCGGCGACGGATGCCAGTGGACGGGGATATGGGCGTTGTCGCCGACGTCAAAGATTTTTACGAGGATGCCCAGTTTGGGTCCAAACTTGGCCACATGCTCGGCGCCCAGAGTTTCGTCCGGGAATTTTTCCAGTAGTTCGGTGATGAGAACGCGCTTGCCGCCGGGAAGTTTGATACGGCTGATCCCCTTGGTCGGCGGATTGGGCCGTCCCGGCGTCAACGTTCGGTTGGTGGAGAAAATCCATTCTTCGGAGCGGAAGTCATCCTTGGGGTTTTTCTCGCCCACAAAGGCGGCCCGCAGCTTGCCGCCGTTGTAAAAATGCAGATAGGTGTTGCGCGCCAGCTCGATCGGCGCCTTCAGCAATGTCTTGAGTTCGCTTTTCGTTGCCATAATCCTGCCTCCTGATCTCGGAACGGACGGCACAGGCCGTCTGCCCCTCGTCCCAAAATGTACGGCCGGCCCTTTGGCCCGGCTCTTTTGCCAGCGTTGTACTGTGCGAGACTGCCGATACTGCGACGGCCGCAACGGGCTTTGCCCTCTTCACGGCCCTGTTCCTATATGCCCAAGCCCTTTTCCCATTCTCAAGAGTTTTCTTTAGACTCTTTCGGCTCCGAAGGTTTCTCCCGAAATAGAGAGATGCATCTTTCGGCTCCCTTTCAGGGTCGTTAATGTTTGGCTATCAGATTTGGTAAATAACGGCGCCGGCCCCTCAAGGGTTGGGAGAAACTGCCCGCGGTTTGAAATCCCAATCCCCCGGTACATATTCCCCGCGTGCATTTTGCGGTTCGGGGCTAAAGGCCACCTTAGGGTTGCGAGGGCGCCGTCGAAAAAAGACGCAGTCCGGTTGGTGAAATCTCTTCCAGATACCGCAGGCGGCTGGCACCCACCCACGGCCCGACGGCGGCGCCCTGCTCGCGCGTGAGCAAAAGATAGTTCGGGCGGTATTCATCGAGGAATCGCTCGAGACGCCGCAGGCTGGTGTCCGAAGCGTCGAATTCGGGCAGGATTATCGCCGGCCGGTCAAAATAATAATTGGCGGCAAACGGATCGGATGTCGCCAGTGAGGCTTCGCGCTCGACCACGCGATCCACTTGGAATCTGGCCACTTGCATGGCGCGCTCGATGTCGCGCCGCGACTGAACCGAGGCATAAACCCGTCCCAGCAACTCCGCATAGACCAACCCTACGGCCCCAAGGATGAGAATCCACGCAGATATGCGAAGCGGTCTGCGCGCAAGACGGCCAATGGCAAACTCAAGGCCTGCGGCCGCAGGGAAAAGCAACAGGGCATAACTGGGTAGCATAAAGCGCCGCGGATCGAATGTGGCCCAAACCATCGCCGGCAGGAGCGCGTGAAACAGCGCCAGCAAATATGCGGGTCCAAATCCGCCTCGGTTGCCTTTTTCCGCTTCACGGGTCGTCGAAAATAGCAGTGGTAAAAAGGCAAACACCGAAAGCAATGACAGATAGTGCGCGCCGAAAAGCTGCTCCATATACACCGCTGTCTGCCGCGCGATCTTCCCCGCCACATCCCCAAAATGCCCGGCAAGGTATTGCAGCGGTCCGGGAAACTCCACGCCATAGCCAGCAGCCATCCCTTCGCTGATGTCGCCCACCACTAGATGAAACCGCTGCATCGAGTAAAAAGGATCGCCGCGAACAACCGCCATTGCCCCCCACCACGGCAACATGAGTAGGATGAGCAAACCCCAATATCGAATCAGCGGGCCGAAGGCGCGATTCCCTGCCCACCAAGCCGACAAGCCCAGAACTATCGCCGGCGCGCTCGGCCGGGTCAGCACGGCCAAGGCCGTCAAGACCGCCGCCGCATAGCCGGCCCGCCGCGACTGGGCATCGTTGCCGACCGCCAGCAACAGGCCAAACAGCCAGACCAAATAAAGCGATTCGCTCCATGGATAAATCGAGCAGGCTATAAAGCCGGGGTTGAAGCCGAGCAGACCGACAGCGACCAGCGTCGCCCCCCAAGAAATTCCGATCCGGCGCGCCCATGCGCCCGCAAGCAGCATCGCGGCCGCCGACATTCCGACAGTGGCCCACTGGCACGCCCGCGCAGGAAAATCGCCCCGACAAAAAGGCACCAGCGTCACCGGATAGAGCAGCGGCCGCTCGCCGAGCGCCGAATGCACCGCAGGGTCGCGCGTGAAAAAATGCCACTTGATGCTATGCACGGCGCCCCGCCCGCGTGCGATATTCCGGGCGATGTTGATATAGTCGGCGGCGTCAGGCGATAGATTGTCCTGCGCCAAAAAAGGAATGCGCACGGCAACCGATATTGCCGTCAGAGCGGCCAATGCGCAAACGCCTGCGAGATTTCGATCCATACATCCTCCCACTTGGCCCCGTCGGAAACCGCAAAGACGTTCTATCCGGCAGCATTTCCAGACGCAAGCGGCGAAAATTGTCTTGCGCACGGGCCGGGCGGGCTTTTAGCTCAACCCCATGTTTGCACCGGTCACTTTGGGGAAGGAGAAATCCAATGGCAACCGCACGCGCAAAGAAGAAAATCCTGTATCTGGGCGACTGGGTTATTCATCTCGGCCCGACTTATGTCGAAAGCCCGTTTGGCGGGCACATGAAGGGCACCGATGTCTTTTTCTACGGTGAACGCCTCGTCAAGGCGCTCGAATCGTCGGGCGAATTTCAAGTAACCAGCATGGCCTCGTGGGATATTTACAACTCCGGGCCCGGCGTCTATGAAGACCTCCTCGCCACGCATGCCATCGTCATCATCAGCGATGTCACATGCCATTGCATGCACCTGCGGCCGCAGTTTTTCAAACGCGGCGAACACGGAAAGGCCGCGCTGGTCATGCCTGACCGTATCCGCCTGACGCGCGACTGGGTTGCCGATGGCGGTGCCTTGATGATGCTCGGCGGCTGGTCGTCGTTCTCCGGCTTCGGCGGCAAGGGCGCATGGGGCCGCACCTGCCTTGCCGAGGCGCTGCCGGTCGAGTGTCTGGCCACGGATGATCTCGTCGAGTCGTCGGAAGGTTATGAGATCGTAGTTACCCAGCCAAAGCATCCTATTGTAAAAGGACTTCCATGGCGACAGTTCAAGCCGATTCTCGGCTATAATGAAACGTATCCGAAGCCTGCGACCGAGGTGCCGGTCGAAGTCAAAGGCACGGGCCATCCATTGGTGGCCTGCCATACATATAAGAAGGGACGCGTGGCGGTCTATACGTCGGACCCGGTGCCGCACTGGGGCCATAATTTCTGGACGTGGTCGGGCTACGACCGGTTCTGGCTGCGAATGTGTGATTGGGTTTTGGGAAGAGTGTGAAGAGGGAAAATGGACAGAATGGATGAAGTGGACAGACAGGACGGGGGAAATAGATCAGACTTTTTGTGTTCCCTGCGCCCATGCCGTTCATAAAGCCCCTCTCTCCGCCCGTCCGTTCTTCGAGGAGTTCTTTCATGCCCAAACTGATCCTCACTCTCGGCCACAGTCCCGATCCCGACGATGCCTTTATGTTCTACGCTCTGGCCAAAGGCCTGATCGAGACGGGCGAGCTGCATTTCGAACACATTCTTCAAGACATCGAGACATTGAATCAGCGCGCCATGCGCGGTGAACTCGACGTAACTGCGCTCTCGCTTCATGCCTACGCCTATGTCGCCGACCGCTACGCACTCCTGCGGTGCGGGGCCAGTGTCGGCGAGCGATACGGTCCTCTGGTCGTGGCGCGCAACACCATGACGCTCGATTCCCTGAGGTGCTGCCGCATCGCCGTGCCGGGAACCATGACCACGGCATTCCTCACTCTTCGGCTGGCCCTCGGCGATTTTTCCTATGTGGTTCTTCCGTTCGACAGAATTCTGGAAGCTGTCGCAACAGGCTGGGCTGAAGCGGGTCTGATCATCCACGAAGGCCAACTGACCTTTCGCAAACAATCTCTGCACCTGTCTCTTATACACATCT
>JAOAGV010000172.1 GCA_026415575.1 Candidatus Sumerlaeia bacterium | reverse complement strand
GGATAGATCAGTCCGCCCTTTCAAAGCCGTCACATGGGTGCAACAGCTGTCGTTGAAATTGGCTCGAGCGAATTCGTTGACGGTTTCACGACTGCCCCGAAGACGCCATCCAAGTGGCCGGCGTTTCGCTTCGCGGCAAGGTGCGTGGGACTGCCGAAGCATCCGGCGCGGGTTGAGTGCACTTGCGAGATTGCCGCCGCCCGGCGGCGTGGTGCCGGTTGGTCTTGACAGGCCTGCTTGGTCTGATGCGCCGCACATCAGACGCGAAAGCCGAGGCCGGCGATCTTGGCGCGCAGGGAATCGGGCAGGCCGGCGGTCTCAACGCGCGTATTGTGGAACTCGCGCCGCACGGGATAGGTCTTGCGCAGCGAGTCGAAGTAGGCGCCGCGCTGTTCGGCGGGCAAGTCCAGCATCTTTCGCAATTGGGCGTCGTCGGCTTCGATGTTGTAAAGCGTGAGGACAAGTTGACGGAGGATGTCCTCGTCGGCCGGGGAAAGTGAGGGCTGCGACGGGTGTATGTCCGCCAGTGGGTTTAGACGCGGGTGCTGCGGCGGAGGCATGGCCGCGGCGGCGTCCCACTGGACGGGCCGGCCAAAGAACTCGCACGCGGCACGATAGACCATCATCGTGCCGGCGACCTTGCCGTCGTAGGAATAGCCGGCGATGTGCGGGGTGGCGAGGTCGGCCTTTTCGACCAGTGCGGGCGGGATGTTGGGCTCGCGCTCGAACACATCGAGAACCAAGCCGCCCAGTCGGCCGCTGTCGGCGGCCTCGACCAGCGCGGCTGTGTCGGCCACCGCACCGCGCGAGGTGTTGATCAGGATGGTGCCGACATTAAAACGGCTCAGCAGGTCGGCGCTGATCATGTGATGCGTGGCGTCGGGGCCTTCCTTGGTCAGGGGGACATGGAACGTCAGGATGTCGGCTTCGAGCAGGGCCGACAGGGGCAGGAAGCGCGGGTCGCCCGTCTGGCGCTGGAGCGGCGGGTCGTTTTGCAGCACGTGCATGCCGAGGGCGCGGCATTTTTCCACCACGCGGCGGCCGACGTTGCCCACGCCGACCACGCCGATGGTTTTGCCTTCGAGCCGAAAGCCGCCGCGGTGCGCCAGCACCAGAAGCGCCGCGACGACGTATTCGGCCACGGAGTTGGCGTTCGATCCGGGGGCTGCGGCAAAGCCTATGCCGCGCTCGCTCAGATAGCCGAGGTCAATGTGGTCCACGCCGATCGTGGCCGTGGCCACGAACTTTACCGATGTCCCATCGAGCAGTGCTGCGTTCACTTTGGTGACCGATCGCACGAAGAGCGCATCGGCCTCGCGCACCATGTCGTGGGTAATGGCCCGCCCTTTGGCGAGCGTCACCTCGCCGAGGCAACCAAAGGCCTCGCGGGCAAAGGGAATGTTTTCGTCGGCGATAATTTTCATGGCCATGAGTGGTTTTGATTGGATGGGTCGGACACGTCGGACAGGTTGAACAGGCCGGACAAGTCGGACGGTGTTTATTTTTTCCACGGGGGCACTTCCGGCAGAAGCGCGTCGAACTCCTCAATCAGCGCCTGTTCATAGGCGCCGGCATAGGTGCCCGCGAAGAACTTGTCCATCGCCTCGTTGAAGAACCGTTCCCACGACTGGTCCTCGAAGCCGGGCTTGATCGGATAGAACAGGGCGTTGTTGGCGCGCGCGGCCTTGAAGTCGCCCGGTGCATCGCCGACCATCAGAATATGCGACGATGGATACTTGCCGCCGGCGGCCAGTTTCAGATGCTCGGCCTTGCTGCCGACTTCCTGCCCGCAGATGAGCGCGGCATACTGGTTGATGTCGTGCTCCGTCCACTCGCGCACAAGCGCCTCGCCCGGCGTGGCCGACACCACGATGATGTCGGCGCGGGCCGTCGCTTTGATCAGGCTCTCGCGCACGAACGGAAACGGCGGCACGCCCTTGACCATGTCCTCGATCGCCGCGTTGACCGCCTTGCTCCATTCGAGCGCCTGTTTCAGCACCGGGTCGCCCGTCCGGTCGGCCTCGGCCTTGAGGGCGGGATTACCGAGTTTGGTTTCGCGGGCGATCCAATCGCGAAGCGACTGGGCCTGCGGGATTTCCGCCTTGCGCTTCTGGACCTCGGGCCACGCTTTCAGCAGGTCAAACGTCAGCGTGAGCGCCGGGAAGCGGTTGACGCCGCGCCACTTCGAGTAAAGGTTGATGAACTCGGCCGCCGCCCGCGCATACTTCGACACCGGCTGCAGACCCCAGTGTTTGATGATGTTGGGAATGAAACACTCCTTGTGCTTGATCTCCATCGTGTCGAACGCGCAGCCGTCCGAGTCAATGCCGATGAAGAAGTTGTGCTTGGGCTGAAACGCTTTGAGATCGTCCGGGGTCAGATGACTCATGGCTCTCTCCTTCTTGTGGCGACGTGGAATGGGCTTTGCTCGGCAGATCAGACGCCCGAAAAGGCCGAAAAGCCGCCGTCTATGGGAATGATGACACCCGTTACAAAGCGCGACGCGTCGGAGGCCAGCCATAGCACCGCGCCCACGAGGTCTTCGGGCCTGCCGAACTCGCCCATCGGCGTGTGGGCGATTATGGCTTTGCCGCGTTCGGTCAACTGCCCCGTCTCCTTGTCAGTCAACAGATAGCGGTTTTGCTCGGTCAGGAAGAAACCGGGCGCGATGGCGTTGACGCGCAGGCGCGGATTATACTCCTGGGCGAAATGCACTGCCAACCATTGCGTGGCGTTGCTGACGGCCGCCTTGGCCGCCGAATAGCCGATGATCCGCGTCAGGGGCCGGAAGGCGTTCATCGAGGAGATGTTGATAATCGAACCGCCGGCGGGGTTGGCCACCATGCGGCGGCCGAAGACCTGGCACGGCAGGATTGCGCCCCCGTAAAGATTGAGCGCGATGACTTTTTCGAGCGCGCTCAGCGGCAGATCGAAGAACTTCAATTCGGGCGACGTGGTGGCCTCCTTGACATTGCCGCCGGCGCCGTTGATCAGGATGTCCACGCCCCCGAAGTCGCGGCAGATGGCGTCGCAGTTTTCGCGGATCGAATCGAGCAGGAGAACATCCATGGTGTAGGCGCGGGCCTCGCCGCCGGCTGCGCGGATCTTCGCCGACACCTCTTCGGCCTTGGCGGCGTAAATGTCGCAGACAGCCACGCGCGCGCCGGCCGCCGCCAGCGCCTCGGCCATTGCCCCGCACAACACTCCTCCGCCGCCCGTAATGACGGCGACTTTGTCTTTTACGCTGAACAGGTCCGTTCCATTTCCCATGCGCTTTCGCTCCTTGCCATGCTTGTAGGTCAACTTTTCAGTCCATAAGTCACACGTTCGCATGCCGTTCGTCGGAACGACATCCGGCACACTGCTCTGCACGCTCCGTGCAGAAATCACCGACCGGGTATTTCCGCCAATGCGTCTCCCAGCAAGTCTTTGAGCTGCTCGAACGACACAGCGCCTTCGCGCAAAATCCGAAACGGCCGCTCGACCAGTGACAGCACGGTCGAGACCTTTTCGCCCGGCGTCTTGCCCGCGTCAAGCACACAATCAATCTGGCTGCCGAACGTCTCCAACACTTCATCGGCGGTCAGCGCGGGCGGCCGGCCCGATTCATTGGCGCTGGTTACCGCCAGCGGGCGGGCCACCATGCTCATGACGGCCAGCGCCACCAGATGATCCGGCATGCGCAGACCGATTGTATCCGGCGGCGTAAATCCCGCGAACAGTCCGGACGGCTTGCGGAACACCAAAGTCAGGGCGCCCGGCCACAGCGTTTCGATCAGCGCCCGCGCCGCATCGGGCACCTCGCGCACCAGCCGCGACAGCCCCCGCGTCGAGTGAATCAAAATCGGGATCGGCTTGCCCCGCTCGCGCCCCTTGATCGCATACAGCCGCTCGACCGCCGCGCCGTTGGTGGCCACGGCCGCCAGCCCATACACCGTGTCGGTGGGCAGCGCCACGATGCCGCCTTCCAGCAGAATGTCGCTGACCTCTTCAATGGCCGTGACGTCGGGCTGGAGAGGATTGACCACAATGCGGCGCGCTCTCGGACCCTCGGCTGATGCCGCGGGCGGCGCCGGTGCAGCGGAGGAAACCGAACCGGCGGCAGTGTCGGGCGGCTCTTCGGCAGCAGGAGCCGCCGACTCGACCGGCGCCGGCTCCGCAACCGGTTCCACGGACGTGCGGGCGCCAAAATACTCCGGATACTGGTCGCGCAGATTATCCAGCGACGCGCCTTCTTTCTCCGCCGCTTGGGCGCGGAATTGTTCCAGCCGCGCCGCATAGTCCGGGTGCGCCACGGCTAAAAGCCGCAGCGCGCAGTGAAACGCGTTCTCGACATGGTTGATGCCGACCACCGCCACGGGCGTATCGGCCGGCAATTCGGTCAGCGCAAATAGCGCGTCCTGGCCACGCAGGTGGGTGGTGTCCAGCGGCACAGCGATCACGGGACGGCAGGTGAGCGCGGCCACCGCAGCGGCAAGCGATGCCGCCCCGCCGACCGCGACAACAAAGACCTCGACCCCTTCGCGCTCGCGCTCGCGAATCCAACGCGTCAGGCGTTCGGGCGATTTCCACGCCGACGCCATCGTGAGCGCATACGGAATCCTCCACTCGCTCAGACGGTCGAGGTGCCGTTTGAGGATTTGAAACTCCTGAAAGGTCTCGAACAGAATGCCCAAACGCGCCGGTTCTGCCATGATTGTCCCTTTTGCAGATGGAATGCCCGACGGCCCTCGGCAGGAATGCCGGACGCCTCTTTAAGGAAATCGCGACCGCCCTTGCCGACCCCTTCCCGCCGTTGCTCAACGGGGTAGGATTCAAGCCTGACAACCGGGCCGTTGTCAACCTTTCGCGCAGAGCATTCGTGCTGTTTGTCGTCAACGTTTCGGCGTGCCCTTTCTTTCGCGATTTCAGATCCTGTTTCTTGTGGAATAGGTGTGCTTTCTGTTGGCGCGGAAAGGATTGGTATGTCTTGCAGATTTGGCGGATTATTGAAAGCGGGCTCTTTGAAACGGCGCACCGAAGCGTGAACTGCGGGCATTGGGGGTTCATTCCCGCACGCATGCGCACCATTGCGGGCAGCGATTCGCACAACAATACAACTTCCGGCCGGCTACTCCAAATTCATCACCTCGGGTCGGACCGCCGCCGGCTGGTTCGCTAGCACATTCCACGTCGCCGTCACCGTTCCGCTAAAAGAGCCTTTCGCGTCGTAGCGATAATAGGTCCAGCGAATCCAACCGTAGGAAAAGCCGACTTCTTCGGCCGGAAGTGGCGCACTGTCCGGAGTGCTGATCGCCGTGACCGAGGTTACGCGAACATCCCGCAGCGCAATATCCAAAATCTTCGGATTTATGCCCCCGACGCGATAGACCTGAAGGGTGACGGTCGAGATCGCCTGCCCGCTGCAGCAGCGAAGATACAGGAGCGGTGTGGCGCGGTCCACCAGCTTGGTCACGAACAGCGACTCTTGGACCACACGACCGGTCCCGCCCGTCGAACTGTAGGGCATATAGACGCGGTGGCTGTACGACAAGGCGTCAATCCAGTTGGCATGGGCCGCATTGGTGGACTCGCCGGGTATGCCTTCGACCTTTACGTAGATCGCATGCTGCCCAAACGACCGGCCGGCAAAACAGACCGTCCAGATCGCCATGGCCAGCACTGTTCCACATCTCCGCCTGCTGCCTTGCCTGCGCGTGCCTGTTCTTTTATTTTTTATTCTCCTTCATTGGAATGGCAAATCCCCTTCTTTGTTTCCACACTGCAAAAACCGAGCCGCCGGCCGAGGGCGCCGCGACAACACGGGATAGTCTGGACATGGCGATGTCCGACTCAGAAAGGCGAAAAAAACGGACAGGATTTACAGCATTGACGCGAGGCGAAATCCGCCCTCGACCCCGCGTCCTGTAAATCCTGTCAATCTTGCCGCAAAAAGCCTTTGTTTCGCCCCATTGGGCAACGCCGACGGTGGTTTGCGTCGCGTCGAGCGCTCAGTTCCGCTTCAGGAACTCGCACAGCGCCTTGACGTTGTCGGCAAACGTCCAGCAACGGATCAGGCCCGACTGCGGCTCGATGCGGTGAAAACGCAAAGCCCCTTTCTCCAGCCACGCGCCGCGCTCATCCATCGTGCGGACGATGACAGCCGCCTTTTTGTCCAAATCCGGCGTGGGCGGCTCTTTTAGGCCGGCCAGCGTTGCCCGATCGGCCGCGGCCAGTTTCTTGTATTCCGCCTCGATGGCGTCCAGACGCGACTCCCAGATGAACCCGTAGTGGGTGGGCATGTCAGCATCAGAATACGTCAGCTCGTATTTGCGGGTGAAATAGAGGGGCTTGTTGGTCTGGAGCTCATAGAACCGCGCCAGCGTGCCGTCGGGCCGCAACGACTTGCGCAAATAGGCAATGGCTTTGGGCACGGTCTCGATGTATTTGCGGTCGCCCGTGCGGCGATACAACATCAGAAGGGATTCGAGAACCGCCTGCGATTCGGCGCCGGAGACGGCCGGCGGCTCGAACGCGCGCCCCCACACCGGCTGCATCTTGACATCGTAGCCCTGCGCCCATGCCGGCTGCGGATCGGGCATCTGGGCCAAAAGCAGGAAGTCGCCGCCTTTTTTCGCCGCCGCCAGATAGCGCTCGTCTTTGTAA
>JAOAGV010000171.1 GCA_026415575.1 Candidatus Sumerlaeia bacterium | reverse complement strand
CGTGCCGGTCGCACTGGCCTTCCGCCCGGCGCTGTATTCAACGCCCCAGTACGGATAGACTCGATTGATTGGAGAGACATTGATCAGCGCGGTCTCGAACACATCCATGGGGATAGACGTGATGTAAGCCACAGGCGTGGTCAGCGGCACCAAGCGCCGCATGCGCGGCAGCTGCGTGCTGCCTTGATACATCGGCGGATAGGTCGAAAAGTCCGTGCAATACGCCTCCAGCCCCGTTGCCAGCATTCGCAGGTCGCTGTGGCAACGGCTGACTTTCGACCGCACTTGGGCTTCGAGAAAATTCGGGATGGCAATCGCGGCCAGGATCGCAATGATGGCGACGACAATCAGGAGCTCGATCAAGGTAAATGCTCCTTGCCTTTTCATGGCATCCTCCTTGTGATGTATAAATATGTATTATAATATTTATTTTCTGCCGAAGCAGCTTTGTCCAGCCTTCTCGGTAAAGAACCCAATATCTCTACTGTTTGCAAATAAAAAATACGCCATCTGCGAGAACGCCGGAACCCTCGATCCTTCAAATAGGGTCTCACGCAAAGACGCCAAATCGGGAAAGAGCAGCATTCGCCGCTCAGCCAGATGGTTACCACCTTGAGCCCGTACCGTTTGATGATTTCACGACAAAGCAGAACGAAACGAACCGTTTGTGACTTGGTGTCTTTACATGAGACAATCACTTCAAGGCTCAGGGGCGGAAGAGAGCATGTTTGATCTTTAGCTTTAGAGTCTATCCGAAAACCGTTCGATCGTGGCTTGGGCGCGCCGCCCAAGCATCTTGGCCGAGACGGCCAAGCCACGTTTTCGGATAAGATCTAAACACTATTCGTGTCTCGTTACGTGTTCCAAACCCACCGTTTTCCCCACGCCCAACGCTCAGAGCACCGGCGAGCCGCCGGCGGTCCATCTTCTGCAAGTGCGCGTTGTGTGAAGCGAACGAAGCGCGTGGTGTTGTGGAAAGCACCGGTGAGCCGCCGGCGGTCCATCTTCTGCAAGAGCCGCGTAAGTTTAAATCATAAACTTTAGGGTCTCTAAAAAAAATGCGTTTTTTTGAGAGTTTCTTGCCGTTTTTCGATGCAGTTGAACCTATCGAACGCGGCGAGATTCGCCGTGAAGTCAAATTCCAGCGCCGGTCCATCGTAGCACGTTTTAGCTCGAAGCCCCATTGTTTTAGAGACTCTAAGAGTCTATCCGAAACCGTTCGATCGGGGCTTGGGCGTGCCGCCCATGCATCTTGGATGGGACGGCCAAGCCACGTTTTCGGATAGGCTCTAAGACTGCCGGCCTATTTTCCGGCCCTGAAGGGGCCGCCTAATCTAGCCCAAGGCAACGCCTTGGGTCACGCGCCGCACACATCATGAAGCCCTGTAAGGGCGTGCTAGTCTAACCCAAGGCAACAGGTGCGGAACAAAATGGCTAAGACCGCCGGCTGAAATCGCAATATGCGGAACAGCCTAACATTGTTGCACAATAGCAAAATGCCCGAAGAAAGCCTGAAAATACCTCCCGCTGATTGAAATCCCAATCCCCCTGTCCATATGCCCCTGTGCTATCGTTCCTGCGCCTTTGTGCGCATTGCTTTGGTTGTGGCCAGAGGCCATGTCGGATTTTTGCTGTGTCGGTATGGAGATTTTGTTCGTAGGATTTTGCATTTTGCATTGGGAAGGCAGGCCGCTTTTTTGACGTGATTCACAGGATTCACAGCATCAGAGGTGTGTGGTGAGTTGTTCCTTGAAAGACGAAATGTCCCACAGAATTGGGTCAAAGAGCACGAGACCCGCAAAGTACATTCTTTGCCCGCTCGTAATGACCCTGGCCGCAGTTGCTTGCCAAACGGCTGGGAGTCTTTGTCAAAATCGGGAGAAGGTTATTCGATCCTGCTGTGGCTTTATTTTGGCTGGAAGGACAAAAAGGAAGTGGCTTTAGGCAGGGCCCTTGTCATTATGCACAAATCGGCAAACGGTTTGGATTGCGGCAGCCTTGCTGCCGCTTTCTTTTTGTGCCAAGTTCAAACCCGCCAAGCGGAATTCTTTCCTCAGCGCCGACGCTTTGTCTGATGAGGACGATTTCAGAAAAGCGGCAGCATGGCTGCCGCAGTCCAAAGTCTGCGGCGTTGTGCGGGGAAATTCTTCCGGCATCGGCCGGCGGGCTTGCTTGCGCTCGTGGGAAGTGTCTCCCAATTTCGGGAGATGCAGGCAAGAACAGAAGCGTCCTCCGTCCGGCAACGGTTTTTTCACGATCACCACTTTTGCTTGACGCCGCAGGGCCGACGTGTGCAAGTCTCGATGTTGCAGGGTAAGCAAATCACCAAAGAAAGGAAAATCAGAATGAACAACAGGACTGCTTCCCGTCGGCGCTCTGCATTCACACTCATCGAACTGCTTATTGTCGTGGCGATTATTGCCATTCTCGCGGCGGTTGCTTTGCCCAATTTCCTTGAAGCGCAGGTGCGGGCGAAAGTTTCGCGCGTGCGGGCCGATTATCGCTCGCTGGCCACAGCCATCGAAGCCTATATGGTGGATTGGAATTCCTATCCGTGGCGCGCGGGGATGACCGGCCAGTATAATGAAATCAGCTACCGGCTCGCCGACCTCACCACGCCCGTGGCGTATATTACTAGCGTGAACTTCCGCGATCCGTTTGTCGAGCAGGGCACGCAGGGCGGCTATACCGACGGTCTGCCCCGCTATCAGTATAACTACCGCAACTATCAATACTTCAGCGCGACGGGTCTGCCGCCCAACACTGCGGTGTGGGTGCTCAACAGTCTCGGTCCCGATCGCACCAAAAATCAGGGCTTGAATATTGAACTGTGGGCGCGTGGACTGCAAAGCGAAACGGATCCCAACCGCACGATTGTCTATGATCCGACCAATGGAACCGTCAGCGACGGCGACATTCCGCGCACGGGCGGGGACACCAAGTATAATCCCACAAATTGAGCGGGCACGTCATTTTTTGGGGGCAGCGCGCGGCACAGCGGGCGGGCGACTGAAATAGATCAGCACGTCGCCCTGCGAGCCGGGAAACACTTTCATCAAGGTGAACCGCCGCGCCAACATGTCGGCAATATCCGGGTTGATCGGCCCCCACGTCACATACCACACACGCGGATATAGTCTCATTTCTTTTTCAATGCGGGCGGCGGTCGAGTAGCTGCCGATGAGGTTCAACGGTTTGCTCAGCTCGCCGCCATAATACGACAGTCCCAAAGGCGACCAGTAGCCGCCGGCAACAACGACATCCGAGGCCTGTGCATGCTCGTCGAGAAAGTCAACCGCGCCCAGCCAGTCCTGCTTGGCCATGCTGTGGTAGCGGATGTCTTCGCGTAAAAAAGCCGCGGCGGCAAGCAGGCCAGCCAGCACCAAGGCAACGCCCAATATGGCGCGTCCTATTTGCAACACAGCCAGATTCGGCGCACGTCTCGCCCATATTCGATCAACCATTTCGCTGATCCACACCACAGTCGTGGCTGCCAGCAAAACATACACTCCCAGATAGTGAATCAGATAGCGGGGCGGGCAAAAGTATCGCATGCCGGTCTCGAGGATGATTGCCCACGGCAGGAAAAACCAGCCGAACAAAAGAACTGCCAAGGCACGGTCGCGCCGAGCCCAGAGAACACTTCCGGTCAGGGCTGCCGCAAAAAGCGCCCACTTAAGAACCGGCTGCGTCGCTCCCAGCCTGGCCAGAAAATCGTTGGCATACGCCCAGTTCAGGGGTGTCTTCCACGCTGTTGGGCTGTGGACCGGCACGACGGGCATTTTGGCCGTGGTGGCCGGCCGTGCCTCCGGCGTTGGGTTTTCGGTGGCATAACGGCGGAACACCCCGAAGATCTCGCCCAGCCACGGTAGGAAAAGCACGAAGGCGACGGCCGAGGCCAACGCCATCCCCGTTGCCATTTTTTGAACGACCGCCTTGCCCTCCTTTTGACGTGCGGCGCGCACGAGGCAAAACAGCAGATAGCCGCCGACGCCAAGGCTCGGAAAGACCGCCACATAGGAGATATACAGATTCAGCACGCAGACCAACGCCAGCGCGGCCCAGCGCCAGCGCTTTTCCGGCTCGCGGACAATTTGGACGGCCAACCCCAACGCGGCCAGTGCCAGAAACAGAATGATGGCATAATAGCGGGCGTCCTGCGAGTGGGCCACGTGCTCCGGGCTGACGGTCAGGAGAGCCGCCGCTACAAGGCCTGCGCGCCAGTCCCAAAGCATCTTTCCAATCCAAAACACCAAAGGAATGGTCAGTGTTCCCAACACTGCAGCGGGCAAACGCACCCAGAGCTCGGGATTGTCGCCTACGAGCAAGACCCAAACCAGAAAATACCGCAGCGGCGGGGTGTGGCCGCCCCGGCAATAGTACAGGATTTGTTCTAGGCTGCTGGAAACGCAAACGGAATGGATTTCGTCCACCCACAGGCTCTTGCTGCCGAGGCCGATTGCGCGCAGTATGGCACCGACAGCCAGCAAGCCCCACAACACGGCGCGTGAACGTTTTTCCATGCCCATAGTTGAGCGCCAGCCCTTCGAGGACTTGGCCGCAAGACTCGCAGTTCACACGTCAGTTTGCTGCATTTTACCCCGCCTCAGCGGATAACGTTGGCCCGTCGCGGGCCTAATAGACCTGCCCCCGCTGGAGTGGGCAGAACCCACAGCAATCTCACGTTTAGACTCTGTGCACTTTCAACAACATACGCATTGTTTCATTGGTGTAACCAAAAACATATCCAAATTCAACTTGAGTAGAAATGCAAATTGGAGCACAGGCAGGCAGAAAGCGGCTGAGATACCCGCCAACAGAGGCTAAGAATGCTGCTCTCATGGAAAATCTACGACGACACGAATAACCTTTCAAGTAAAGCCACGAAAGCAGAAGACCGCGGCGGAACGCAAGTGAAATCTGGAGCATTGCATCGCATGAAGTGTATGTGGTTCTTCTTCAGCACAGCGGATTTTTCCGTCCCCATATTATCCACTACAGCGGGAATTACGTACTTTCGCCGAAAGGCTTCCCGATTTCCCGTGCGCCTTCGAGCAGAACTTCGCGCAAAGGCACTACGGCGGCACAAGGAAACACTCATATGGTTTGTGGCTTGGCCACTTTGTGTGTGGCAAGCTCTGGAATGGCTCAGGCAGATTGCCGGCCGAGGGATTTTGGGATTGACCCGCCGAGCGTGCCTATTCAGAACTTGATGGGCGCTTGTGAAGGAACAAGATTCACGAAGGCAATGGAATGTTCAGAATCGAAACAGGATCGAACTCTTCCAGCAATCTCGGTTGTGCCGGCAGGGCCATAGGCTCGTTTGTCTTCCTGCTCTTCTTCTTCGTCGGCTCAACCATGACTTTTGTTGTGGCCCGCGAGGCCTATCGCAACGCGCGCTCGCATTCGTGGCCGACTGTCGAATGCGAGATTCTTTCCAGCGGCGTCCACGATGTCGGCGGCGAGGACCCCTATCAGATTCAGATTGCTTACCGCTACACCTATGACGGCGAACAATACACGTCGGAGCGGTATTCGTTTGGCGGCGCGCGTTATTCGAGCTACAACAAGGCGCAGCGGCTGGCCGACCGCTTTCCGGCGGGTGGCAAGGCCCGCTGTTATGTGAATCCCGAGAATCCGACTGAGGCGATTCTCCAACCGCAAAGCCCGATGGTGGGCTTTGTTTGTCTGTTCACGGTTCTCTTTGCGGTTATCGGTGCAGGCGGCCTTTATCTTCTGTGGTTTGGTGGATGGCGGCCGAAACAAGGGGATCAGGCAAAAGAGTCCATATCGAAAAAGGCGCCGCGTCCCGGAAAGGTCCCCAGCGCCGTTTGGCGCGGCCTCTTGTTCGGTATATTCTTTCTGGTCGGCGGAGTGCTGTCATATTTTTTCACAGTCCTCCCCGTTTCCCGCGCACTGGCCGCGCGCCGCTGGCAGCCTACACCCTGCAAAGTCATCTCCAGCACCGTGCGGGAACACTCCAGCGACGATGGCTATACGTACAGCATAGACATTCTGTATGAGTATGAGGTGAACGGAAAACGATACCGATCCAATCGCTACGACTTGTTGGGTGTTTCTTCCAGCGGCTACGAGCGAAAGGCGGCAGTGGTCCGGCAGCATCCGCCGGGGCGCGAAACCACCTGTTTTGTCAATCCCAAGGACCCGCACGACGCCGTCCTCAAACGGGGACTTTCGCCCATTCTGCTTTTCGGCCTCATCCCGCTCTTGTTCCTGGTCATTGGTGCTGCCGGACTGGTTCACATGCTCCGCCATCCCGATGCGGAGGACAAACAACATTGGACAAAAACGGAACCAGCCCGCGGCGGACGCCCAATCCGCCGTCGGGCAATCCCCGATGGGGCTGCCGGCCCCGTCATACTCGAAGCCAAAGGCATACGCGTTGCCAAGTTTGTGGGCATGGCCATTCTTGCGCTCATCTGGAACGGGATATGTTCGTTCTTGTTCGCCGACGTGGCTGCCGGCTGGCAAAAAGGACACCCCAATTATTTCGAGACCCTGTTTGCGATCCCGTTTCTTCTGGTGGGACTGGCCTTGATCGGCGGCGGCCTTTATTTCCTGCTGGCCATGTTCAATCCCTGGCCGCGCATCCGGCTTAGCACGGCCGCGGCGCCACTGGGTGCGGCCGTGGACATCGAGTGGGAGATGAAGGGCCAAGTGTCAAACCTCTCCCGTCTGCGCAT
>JAOAGV010000016.1 GCA_026415575.1 Candidatus Sumerlaeia bacterium | reverse complement strand
GGCCGCCGTATGCAATTACATGGCGCCGTGGCCGGTCACAACAACCACAACGGTCTTGAGGAGAATTTTGAAATCGAGAAAAAGCGACCAGTTGTCAATATACTGCAAGTCCAGTTTCATCCAAGTATCGAAACTCAATTTGTTGCGGCCCATGACCTGCCACAGACAGGTGATGCCGGGTTTCATGGAAAGACGCCGCCGCTGCCAGCGGTCGTATTGGGCCACTTCGGAGGGAATCGGCGGACGCGGCCCGACCAGACTCATGTCGCCGCGCAGCACGTTGTAGATTTGCGGCAATTCGTCGAGGCTATACTTTCGGATAAAGCGGCCGACCGGCGTAACACGCGGGTCGTTCTTGATCTTGAAGACCGGTCCGTCCACCTCGTTTAGGGCGCGCAGCTTGTCCACTTCCTTGTCGGCCCCCACGCGCATCGAGCGGAATTTCCACAGCGTGAACAGCCGCCCGTTCAGCCCCACCCGCGTCTGGCCATAGAAAATCGGCTCGCCCCGTTTCGAGGTCAGCCAAATAGCCAGCGCCGTGCCGAGCATAAACGGCGAGGCAAGAATCAACAACAACACCGCCGCCACACGGTCAAATGCATACTTGAACATCAGGGCGAGGTTCATCTCGCGGGTCGGCGAATAGCACACAAGGGGAATGTCTTCAACATGCTCGAAGAAGGGGCGCGCGATTGCCGGCTGATGGAAATTCAGCGACAACGTGGCCCGGATTCCCATCTCCTCACAACCCTGCAAATACGGCGTCAACGATTCGAGCGCCGTGCGCGAGGGCGTGAACACCACTTCGTCTATGACGCGCGACGATAGAACTTCGAACAACTGATCCAGTGTGCCCAAAACCGGTGCCTCCTCGAACCGGTCGCCGGCTTTGGCTTCCGCGCTGTCGCTTAAAACCCCCTCAATGCGAAATCCCCAAACGGGGTGCGAACGCAACATCTGGATGAATTCCCGCAGCGGTTCGCCGCTTCCCACCAGAAGGAGCGACCGGAAATTATGCCCCCGGCGCCGCAGGCCTTGCAAAATCTGCTGCACCACCAACGACTTCAGCAGCAGAAGGAAGAACGAGAAGAACGGCGTCAGAACCGCCATCCCCCGACTGGGCTCATAACCCGCTGCAAATACCCGTCCGCCGATGGACAGCAGCGCGTAGCAAATTACCATTGCCTCAAAACAGCTGAGCGCAATCCGCCGCGTGATGGTGCCCAATCCGACAATGCGCTGCGATGTATAATGGCCGTTGTGGCCCAGCGCCAGAACCGTCACGAACGGAACCATCACCAGCACGGGCAGGCTGTGCCACAAGTCGGCGCCCGTTTGGAACAGGCCGGGATGAATATAATACCATGGGCCGAAATTTTTGAACAGGTAGGCGACAAAAAAAGCAAACAGGCCCAGCAGCCAATCGAGGGCAATTGAGATCCGTCTCAATACGTAATTATATTCCCGAATCATAAGCCAAAAACCCGCCGGCAACCCGCCATCCGTTGCCAGTGTGATCCTTATAGGAACGGCGCCGGGGGCGCGTCAACGATTTTTTTATTTTGACACTTTCACGGCATCTCCGTAGCAGCTGGTTCCAGAATCTTTTTGCCGTTCCAATTGGAGCGTGTGTTCATGTCGCCTCAATATTCATGGGTCATTTCCGGCGCTGCGGCCATTTGCTCGCTCGGAACCACGCGCCAGTCCGTGATCGAGGCGTTGCGCGCGGGGAAGGAAGGGTTTTCCGCGCGCCCCGCTCCCGAATGGACGCGGCAGTCCGATATGACCGCCGCTTGGGCGACCGACTTCAAGCCCGCGCCTGTCATTCCGCCCATGAAAACCCGCCGCATGGACCGCTCCTCGCAGATGGCCATTGTTAGCGCGGACGGTGCGCTCAAGCAAGCCGGTTGGAACCCATCAACCGAAGGTCGCGACGCTTTGGGACTTTTCATCGGTAGCGGCTTCTGCGGCACCCATAGCGCCTTGTCCATTCTTCAAACACTTTACGCACAAGGGGCCGACGAGGTCAGCGCTGCGGCTTTCCCCAATACCGTGCCGAATGCACCGGCCGGACAGCTGGCCATCCACTTCGGTCTCGAAGGTCCGAGCGCCACACTCTTGCAAACCGGCACAACGGCCGACAATGCCCTGCTGTGTGCACTGGGACAACTCGAATCCGGTCAATGCCGCGCCGCCCTATGGGGCGGTGTGGATGAACTGTCGGAGTATCTTTGGTTCGGTTGGAAACAGTTGGGTCTGACCGGCAATCCCGCCGGTTGCGCCGTCTTCGGACGCCCGCAGCATCCGCAGAGCCGCGGGTTTGCAGCCGGCGAGTCGGCCGCAACACTGATCATCGAATCCGCTGATCAGTTGAAAGCGCGTGGTGGCCAGCCTCTGGCAGCGATTGAATATGCCGCCGTCGGTGCCGTCGAAGCCCGGCCGTGGGCCTATCCTCAACTGGCTCAGGCCGACGCGATTACGACCTTTTTTCACAAGGCGCTCGATGCATGCGGAGGGCCGGTTGATCTAATCGTAGGCTGCTCCAATGGTCATCCGAATCTTGACCGGCTGGAACATACGGTGCTGGCGCGGCTGGCTGGCGAGCGCGTTCCGGTCTGGTTCCCCAAAGGACAGGTCGGCGAGGCAATGGGTTCGGCAGCACTGCGAACCGTACTGGCGTTGTGGGCGATGGAGGATGGGTTCGTTCCCGGAAACTTCTGGCTGAGCGGCTGCGAAGCGCCGGCCGGCCTGTGCGTGCCGACGCAACCAGCTTCTCAATCCATCCGCCGTGCGTTGATCACGACCATCTCTGCCGGCGGAACACTGGGAGCGATTGTAATTAGTCTGTTCAATCTCAACATCCGGTCAGTTTTCGGAGATCTTTTCTGACTTCCAACCTCTTGCGTCTGCCTTCTTTGATTATAGCCAAAGGCCGCGTTAGTCGGTGTGGAGGGTCGGGTTACACCCCGACCGTATTCCCCAACCGCCTTCGGATGCCGTGAAACGGATCCCTCCACATTTTAATCCGGACGCGGCGGAACGCGTCCCTCCACAAGCGGAACCACGATAAACCGATGTTTCAACTGCATGCTGTTTGAACTTCTATTCCATTCAATCTCGACATAGACTCTTCCGTCCAAACATCCAGCCAATGTGCGAAAATCTTTTTCTAACTTCTAATTTCTGCTTGCTTGCCTCTAACATCTTGGCTTGTGGCCAAAGGCCCCGTTAGCGTGGTTTGGGCGAAGCGGACTGAGATTGTCGGATCAGTTCCTGAAGTTGCATAAGGGGGCCGCGGGCGTCGAGTTTTTCGAGAGCGTCGAGATCGGCCTGTGCGCGCGCCAAATCGCCTTGTCGGATGAACAAAAGCGCGCGGTTGGCATGCGCCTCGATGTGCTGGGGATTGATGGCCAGCGCGCGGGTGTATTCGTCGAGGGCACGCTGCACATCGCCCAGTTGTGCATAGATGAGTCCGCGGTTGTTATAGGCTTCGGCCAGACGCGGATTGATCTCGAGTGCTTTGGAGTAGTCGGCCAATGCGCGGGCGTAGTCTCCCTTGTCGGCGTATGCATTGCCACGATTGACATAGGCGTGGGCGTAGGTGGGAAGCAGTTCGATGGCCTTGTTGCAATCGGCGATCTGTCTGTCGGAGTCGCCGAGGTCTTCATAGGCACAGGCGCGGCCCAAATACACATTGGGATTGTTGGGCCATTTTCGAATGGTGTCGTCGAGAATGGCCAGAGCCGAGCGATAGTCGTGGTTGCGCCGTGCCGTCAGTGCGCCCAGCACGAGGGCAAGGAGCGTTGTGGCGGCAACTGCCCAAACGCGCCCGCGGCGGCGGACAGAGTCGGGCAGGGCTAGGCGGTTCAGGATATATTCCCCGAGGGCGGCCGCGAGGAAAACCGCCAGCGTAACGACGGCTGCCAGCGGCAGATACATGCGCTTTTCGGCGGCCGTCTGCGAAATTAGCGGAAGAATCGAGGAACTGGGCGCGAGGACCACAAAGAACCACGTGCCCAAATAGCCGGCCCAAGGCCACCGTAGATAGGCTGCCAGCGTTGCGGCGATTAGGAAGCAAATGACAATGGCATAGGGGATGATTTCGCCGGGCGTGCGGGCAATCCACGTTCCGTAGTGCACGACGAAGCCGCTGGGCCAGAACGTCAGACGCAGATAACGGCAGATGGCCCAGAACTGCGTACGGGCGTATTCCCACGCGCTGGTTCCGAGACCGAAGCCGGCGGCCGTGCCACGCCCGCCCTGTCCTTGAAGCAGTATCCACGCCAGAAGCAACCATGCAGAGGCCAAGCCCGCATACAAGCCCCAACGCCGCCGAAATACTTCCCGCCATGTGCCGGCGACAAATACCCGATCGTACAGAAGCATCATGACCGGCTCAGTAACCATGGCTTCCTTGCAGCCCATCCCCGCAAAACAAGCCGCGACCGCCGCCGCATACCACCGGCCGTGCCGCCTTTTGCTGCCGTGCCCGCGAATGCAACAGTAAAGGGTCAGCAGGTAAAACATTGAGAACAACGACTCCGTGCGCTGGATGATATACGTAATGGCTTCGGTATTGATCGGGTGAAGCCCCCATAGCAGCGCAACCGGCACGGCATAGGCAAGCGCGCGCGGTCCAAACCGGTCGGCGAATTTCGGCAAAAGAAGCGTGCGGCGGATAATGCCGAGCAGGGTCAGCGCGGCGAGAATATGAACCCCCAGATTGAACAAATGATAGCCGACGGGGTTCAACCCACCCACTGCATAGTTGATCGCCAACGTCAGGTTGACAACGGGGCGGTTTTGTACCGCCACGCCCTCGCCGGGCGGGGACAAAACCGTTCCCAGACGGCTCAAGCGGCGAATGGTTGGATTGTCTGGAATGGAGCCGAGGTCATCCAAAATGAATGGGCCGGACAGGCTATTGGCATAGGCGGCGGCGATTGCAAAGGCTACCAACAGGGTGGCCAGATGAATTCGGGTTCTCAAAGGCAAAGAAGAGTCGGAAACGCCCGACGGCGCAGTTGGCATCGGGGCAACGACCTTTTGGTTTTTGGCTATGGATTTGCGGCGCTTGGTCATCCGAAGTGCTTATCGCGTGTTATGTGGTATTATCGTCACGTTCTAATTTTCGCACAAATCATAGTCAGACTCGTTACTCACCGGCAGATCGTTTGATAGGTTTTCCGCTGCCCCTAAAAGGGCCTGTGCTTCCGATTTTATACCCCGGACGCAGATCAGATCCTTGCGTTTTGGTGCAAGACCGTTCAAGCGTCAGTTTCAAAATATTGCAGCCGCACGCCAACATACGGATACTGCCGCCGGCATATAACATTTCCTAACTTTCGCTTGCTTAAAAGTGCAAAGTTTGCGCTTGGAAAGGATAGACAGGGTTTGGCAAAATCGGAAATACATCATTTGTACGGGCTTCCTTTTGTTCATCTTTATCATTCATCCACCGAAGTTGCTCGATTTTGCGCCTTTAGACCGTTTTTTAGCTTGGAAAACTATTCCACACACCTTGCTGGCCGCCCATGCCTTATCTATCGTAACTTTCTTGTTCGAGAAATAGGGTTGCAATGGGGGGCGGCCTGCGATAGGGTTGAAGTCAGGTAAAGATTCCGCGGTGTTTCTTGCGCGCGGCATGAAAATTGCAAATCACATTGCGGATTTTCGAGAGAGGCTTTACAGATTATGAAAAAGTTCATCTACATGGACAATCATGCAACCACGCCCGTGGACCCGCGTGTCTTTGAGGCGATGAAGCCGTATTTTATGGAAGACTTTGGCAACGCAGCCAGCCGCACACACGTGTTTGGCTGGCGCGCGGCCGAGGCCGTCAAGATTGCCCGCGAACAAATCGCCCGCCTCATCAACGCCGAACCCGATGAGATTATTTTTACCAGCGGCGCCACCGAGTCCGACAACCTCGCTATCAAGGGAGTGGCCGCCGCTTATGCCGAAAAGGGCAACCACATCATTACCTGCCAGACGGAACACAAGGCGGTTCTCGACAGCTGCAAACGGTTGGAAACCCAAGGCTGCACGGTTACGTATCTGCCGGTCGGCCGCGACGGCCGCGTGGACCCCGCCCAGCTGCGCGCGGCGATAACCGACCGCACCATTCTGATCACGATCATGTTTGCCAACAACGAAATCGGCACGATTCACCCGATTGCCGAAATCGGCCAGATTGCCAAGGAACATGGCATCCTTTTTCACTGCGATGCCGTCCAAGCCCTCGGCAAGGTGCCGTGCGATGTGCAGGCGCTCGGCATTGACCTGCTGTCCATTTCGGCGCACAAGATGTACGGGCCGAAAGGCATCGGCGCGCTCTATGTGCGGCGGCGAAAACCCCGCGTGAAACTGGTGCCTATTATAGACGGCGGAGGCCACGAGCGCGGGATGCGTTCGGGAACACTCAATGTGCCCGGCATCGTCGGCCTTGGCAAGGCGTGCGATATTTGCCGCGAGGAAATGGCCCTCGAAAGCGCCCGCCTCGCCGCACTGCGCGACAAGCTGCAGAACTATCTGATGACACATCTCGACGAAGTCTATGTCAACGGCAGCATCGAGCATCGCCTGCCCAACTGCCTGAACATGAGTTTTGCGTATGTGGAGGGGGAGTCGCTGATGATGGGCCTCGACGACGTGGCCGTTTCCAGCGGCTCGGCGTGCACGTCGGCCACACTCGAACCGTCGTATGTGCTGCGGGCGCTCGGCGTGCCGGTGGAACTCGCCCATTCATCCATCCGGTTCGGACTGGGGCGGTTCAACACCGAAGCGGAAGTAGACTACGTGGCCGAAAAAATGGTCGGGGTGGTCAAACGGCTGCGCGAAATGTCGCCGCTCTATGAAATGGCCAAGCGCGGGGTGGACCTCAGCACCGTGGACTGGGGCGACCACGGGCATGCGCAGGGCGGGCACGGCCATAGTCACTGAGACGGTCCCGGCTTCACCCAGACAGGTTAGAGGCAAAAGGTAAGAGGTCAGATGAAGGACAAGCCCAAAAGTTCTCGGACGGGTTCAAACTCGGAGGCACGGTCGTGTATTCTCAGAAAGTAATGGATCTGTTTCAGAATCCCAAGAATGTCGGCAGCTTCGACGAAGGGACACCGAACATCGGAACGGGCGTGGTGGGATCGCCCGCCTGTGGCGACGTGATGCAGTTGCAAATCAAGGTCAACGAGCAAGGCATCATCGAGGATGCCCGTTTCAAAACGTTCGGCTGCGGCAGCGCGATTGCCAGCGCCAGTCTGGCCACTGAATGGCTGAAGGGCAAGACGCTTGATGAAGCACTGAAAATAAAAAACATCGAAATTGCCAAGGAATTGGAACTTCCCCCCATCAAAGTCCACTGCTCCGTTCTGGCCGAAGATGCCATCCGGGGAGCAATTGAAGATTATCAGAAACGGCGTGGAACCGGCTGACGTCTCGGTTTCTACGCGTGAAATTCAGAAGGCGCGCAAGGTATCATCCCTTGGAAGGTCGGGTTCCACCCCGACCGCATTCCCTCCGATTTGTCGCACCCCTCCACACTGAATTCGGACACCATGGAGGGTCGGGTTCCCCCGACCATATTCGGACGCGGTGGAACGCATCCCTCCATATAGAGGGTCGGGTTCCACCCCGACCGAACTACTCCCCCAACAACCAACGTCGCGATATTTCACTACAGCGGAGTATCGTTCACTCGTTCCGCCGGCTGAAACGAGCCGCCTGCCGCAGCTGATTCAGCAAAGCGTCGGCTTGCCGCGCACATCGCACATTCCATGCCATTCCACCGAAGCGGCCTGCGTGATAAAAATCCAGAAGTGGGCGCAACACGGCCGGATCAATCCGCTGCCTGAGACCCAACAGTTCAAGAAACTCGCCGGGAGTCTGATGCGGCACCCGCAGCGCCAGACGGCCTTTGAGCGCCGCCACCGCCAACCGATAGAACTCATGCCAGGGGTCCGAACGGCGGAGCATGGTCCGCCAAGTTGTTCGGCGTTTGGCCCAACGTCGCCGCAAGCACACATAGAGAAATGCGGCCAGAAGATTTGCGGCCAGAAGCCATCCCAGCAAGCCCGCCATTTCCGGGCGGCCGATATTTTCCCGCAGGCGGGGCATCAAGCGCCCGATCAATCCGCTTTGTCGCTGGAAAACCCAGCGATTGACCGGTTCCCAAAGGAAGGACATCCAACTGTCCGTGTCTTCGCGGTCGTAGCTGACGACCAGCCGGTCCCATCGGGCCGAAACGCGATTGAACCACTCCATCAGTTCTTTAAACGAGAACCGGCCGCTATACACTTCCAGAGGGGGTGGCGGCGTAGGGTCGAACGTCATCCAACCTGACTGGGCCGTCCAGACCTCGACCCACACATGCGCATCCTGATTGCGAAAGATGACCTCTTTGGGCGAATCGCCTCGAATGCCGCCGTGATAGCCAATGGCCAAACGCGCCGGGATGCCAAGGTTGCGGCATAGAATGGCCATAGCCGAGGCGAAGACTTCACAATTGCCTTGAGGGCAGTCGAACAAGAAACGTTCGATAGGGCTGGGGCCGTCGCGCGGGCCGTTGAGCCGCTCGATGTCGAGCGTGTAGCTGTAGCGGCTGCGCAGGTATTGCTCGATGGCGCGCGCCCGCGCCAAATCATCACTCTTTCCGTAGGCAATCTCGCTGGCTTTGGCGTAAAGGGTGGAATTGGCCAGTTCAAGCGGCAGCCGGACCGACTCGAGACGTGCGAATTCATCTTCCGGCCCCGCACTGCTGCGCCAAAGGTTTTCGATGCCCCAAGAAAAGGCGCGATAGCGCCGGAGCGAGGCGAGGCGGTCAGCGCGGGCGATATGGCCTTCGCGCTGTCGGGATTCCACTTCGTCCACAGCGACAAGACCGGGCAGAGCAAGAAGCGAGTCGCTTGGGCCGTTCAGGAATTCTACGCGATGTTGAATGAGGCGCGGCAAGTCTGCCGGTGCAACGGTCTGAAACCAGAAAACGCCGGAACCATCAGGGGTAATCAAGCGGCGCCGGCGCTGAACGGTGAACCATTCTAAGTGCGTGATCCGCTCCAGCGAAGCCATCCGCAAATACAGTTGATCGGGTGGAGGGGGGCCGTCGGGGAACTCAACCTTGACTGCGGGACGCGGGTCATTTTTGATTGCGGACAAGTGGCGCAAGTCCACGCCGCCGGTCAACCCGCTGAGTACCGGATCGCGTCCGGCACTCGTTGGCGGGTAGGAAAAATAGGACGGCGGCAAAACGCGATCGCGCGGCATTGCATAGAACAGCGCCAGCCCCACGGCGAACACCGCCGCCGTTTGAATCCATACCACCAGATGCGGAGCAGCCAGATCGCGCAGCGCGATGCGCGCAGGCGGAATTTGAAACCCAGACACGGGTGTTTCCAATTTCCGGATTAGCTTCGCTTCCGCCGGTCGGCGCTGCAAATACTGACGGGATAGATTCAACGTTAAAAAGAACGCGATAGCCACAACCACGAAAGGAACCAGCAGGACTGCGAAGAAAAGCGACCGGCTGAACAATCCGCCCAGCACGACCATCAGGAGGGCAAACAGCGCCATCTCCAGATAGTCGGCGTGGTTTTTGTTGTTATAGGCCTTGTAGGCCTGGAAAAAGCACAATTGAACCACCAGCGTTTGCTGCAAAAGGCGCCGGTCCCAATACAGATACGCCAGCGACAGAACTATGAACGCGAGGGTGATCAGCCGCCACGCGGTCCGATATGCCGCCGACCGCTGCGTTGACCCCAGAAACAGACTCGGCGCGATCAACAGACAGAACACCAGCACCATCTGCGGCGAGACACCCGGAACCAGCAAAAGCGACAGTCCGCCAAGCCACACCAAAACGTAGATCAGCAGGTCAAGCCGCCGCAGCACCGGAATCGGCCGATGAACTGCCTCGACCATGCTCGACCACCCCATCTCTTATCGCGTGACCGTGATGATGTCGCCGCCGGAAACCAAGCCGTTGGTAGGGTCGTAACTCAAACGGGGTATCAAGGCCTCGATGTTGACGGCCAGAAGCGAAAGCGTATCGCCGCGGTCGTCGGGAAATCCGCCCAGTAGCGCAGCGCCCTTTTGCCGCAGCCCCAAAGCCGCCAAGACATCGCTTTTTCGGTCCGGCCCTTCACTGATCAGAATCCACCGGGCGTTCCTGCCCGGCAGCCCAATATAGACGTAGGGTTGATCCGACCGTGCACTGAACGGATCGTTGGGAATTCGCACCATATAGGCGACCGGTGCGCAAAGGGCGCGCAAACCAATATTCGTGCCGGGATACATGCCGTAGTCTGATTCATAGTTCTGCAGGGCGCGGGTCAAGACACGATGCTCTTCCTGCACGCGCGAAATACGGCTGGAAATCATCAACTGCTGTGCGCTGACAAACAGCAAAAGCGTCAGAATCGCCACCAACGCCAGCACTACCAGCAACTCATACAACGACAGTGCAGCGCTTCTCCGGCGGCTAGCTCCGCCTGTTTGCAGCCCGATATAAACTATGCGACAGTCCATTCCGCTCCTCGGAGAAAAGAGCGTGACCCGTCTTTGACTCCAATACAACCCTATGGGTGAGAGGGCGTTTGTCTGTCAACTGAAAAAACACAGCCGGCGGTCGCATTTTATCAAAATCGCCAAGCCGTGGCGGAATGCTTCAACCACCAAACCCGGCGGCTGCGGTGCGTTGAGTGCCAACACGCTGAAAGAGAACCAGCCAGCCCAATCGCCGAAAACACTGGACAACCTGATTCGCCAGATTGAGAAAAGGAACTGTAGCAGCCATCAGGAGGCTTTTTAAACAAGGAAGAGACGAACCACATGTCAAAAGAATCGCCCCATAACCGCTTCATTTTTTATCGAAGCGAACAACCGGCCGCGTTTCCAAAATGCTGAAACGCAGAAGGTCGCCAAACAACCGAACACCAAGGGCCGTCACCCCCATGGCTGAGCCTCAACAGCCGCCACCAGTACAACCGGTCGTCTCGCCCACCATTGTAATCTTTGGTCTGGCGTTTGCCGTCCGCGCGGTGTTTTTGCTGCAATCGCTGGAGTCGCCCTATTTCGGCGCTCCGTTTCTCGACGAGCAATACTACTATGAATGGGCAAAGCGCATTGCCGGAGGCCGCCTGATCTCCGAACACGCTTTTTTCCGGGCCCCTCTGTATGCATATTTGCTGGGAGCCTTGTTTGCGGTTGCCGGCCCCAATTTCTTTCTGCCCAAACTACTTCAGCATCTGCTCGGCAGCCTCGCCGCAGTGGTGGTCTTCCAGATTGCCGACCGCTGCTTCGACCGGCGCGCCGCGTGGATTGCCGGTGTGCTGGCCGCCTTGTATCCGCCGCTAATCTTCTTTGAAGGCGAACTGCTGGACATCTCCCTGCAATGCTTCTTCTATCCGGTGCTGATTCTGATCGGTCTTCAATCGCTGCGCGATTCGCGCTGGCGCTGGACGGTTTTGTTCGGCATTGTGGCCGGAGCGGCAGCTATTGCGCGGCCCAACATTCTCTTGCTGATTGCCGGCTGGCTGGTGCTCCAACTCATCCTGCGCGAGCGCTGGGGTGGCTGGCGTCCTGCATTGGCGCGCAGCGCCGCTATCACCGGTTTGCTGGCGGCGTGGATGCTTCCTTGCCTGATCCACAACGTTCTGGCCGACCGTTCATGGGTTCCTATTTCCACCTATGCCGGCATCAACTTTTATCTCGGCAATCGCAGCACCGCCGACGGCTACACGGCCAGCACGCCACGCCGCTATGAGTTCTTTGGCGATTATCAAGACTCGGTCGAACTGTTCGCGCGCCAGACAGCCCAACAAATCACCCGCCAGCCAATGAACGCTGCAGCCGTTCAGCGCTACTGGATTGCTCGCACGCTTCAGGAAGTCACGACGTTCTTCCCCAATACCGTTCGCCTGCTTTGGAAAAAACTTGTTCTATTCTGGAACGGCTATGAAATCCGCAACAACAAAGACCTGTATTTTGCGCTGCAATTCACTCCGGCACTTGATTGGATTCACCGCGTTTGGAACTTCCGCGTGCTGGCTCCTTTGAGTTTGCTGGGCATACTGCTTGCAGTGGTCTGGCGGCGCACGTCCGAAACGACATGGCTGGCGCTTGGCGTTGCCGCCCACATGATCAGCGTGGTGATTTTCTTTGTCTGCGACCGCTATCGTTTGCCGGTTGCGCCGATGCTGATCGTGTTTGCCGCCGGCGCAATCGGCATGGTGTGGAAATGGCGGGAAGAAAAAAGAATAATAGAATTGGGTGTGGCGGCCGGAGCTCTGGCGCTNTTGGCCGTGCTGGTCAATGTCCGTTGGTTCGACATGTCGCCGGCTGTCCCCCATAAGGACCTGTGGAACGTGGCCAACTGCTTGAAGGCCAAGGGGCGTCTGGACGAAGCCGAGCATTGGTATCTGCAGTTTCTCGAAGCCAATCCCGGTTTTTCCGACGGCTGGAACAACCTCGGCGAGCTATATGTCCGCCAGCGGCGTTACGAGCGCGCGCTCCCCTGCTTTGAACGCGCCGCCAAACTGGACGCACGGTTGAGCATGCCGCTCAATAATCTCGGCTATTGCTTGTTGAAATTGAACCGTCTCGCCGATGCGTTGGCCGCCTACGAGGCCGCCTTGGCGGTCAATCCCGACAACCGTCTGGCGCGCAATGGCCGCGCCGAAGCATTGGCTGCACTCCAGCGCTTTGACGAGGCCTTGGGGGAATGCGACGCATTGCTTTCGCAGGACGCAGATTTTCTTCCGGCTCTTTGGACCAAGGCGGCTGTGCTGGCACGCATAGGAAAGACCGGCGTCGCGCGCGATTTGGCGCAGCGCGCCCTGCAACTGGCCCCGCCGTCTGCGGCCGAAGAGATTCGCAACGACCCGGCTTTGCGCGCTGTATTGGAGTAAGCAAATCCCTTGAAATTCATGCAACGCCGGCGCGGGTGGGATTTTTCCTTTTTGCCCGCGGGCTTGCCTTGCAATCTTCTATGTCTCTGGAGGGTCGGGTTCCACCCCGACCGCATTGGGTTACGCCCCGGTTAAACCAACAAGGCAACCTTGCGGGCAACGCAGACGACGCCCAAGTGCACGCCAAAAACTCTTGACAGGGGAAAGGGCGCGCTCACAATTGCGCCCCTGAATTGCGTGTTGGCAACTTGCCAATCGCAAAAAATTCTTTTTCGAAATGCCCTGATACAGCAACCGCCTGTTGGGAAGCCGCAGTGCGCGTTGCCCCCGAATGAGGTCTGTCATGATCAAGGCGCGATCGCTGACCAAAATCTACGGCACCACCACCGCCATTGCCGGTCTGACCTTCGATCTCGAAGCCGGGGAAGTGCTGGGTTTTCTGGGTCCGAACGGCGCGGGAAAGACCACCACCATGCGGATTCTGACGTGCTATATTCAGCCGACCGAAGGCACGGCAGAGGTGGCGGGGTTCGATGTCGCAACACAATCGGCCGAAGTGCGCCGCCGCATCGGCTACTTGCCGGAAGGCGTCCCTCTGTATCACGATATGACCGTGCGCGCCTATTTGAAGTTCATGGCCGCTGCCAAAGGCTATCCACGCGCTTTGCGCAATGACTATGTCCAAAGCGCCATGGAGCAAACGGGCATTACCAACGTCGCCGGCCGCTTGATCGGCCATCTGTCGAAAGGCTATCGCCAGCGTGTGGGGCTGGCCCAAGCCATTCTGGGTGATCCAAAAGTGCTGATTCTGGACGAGCCGACGATCGGTCTCGATCCGGCGCAGGTGCATGAAATCCGGGAACTGATCAAACAAATGGCCCACAAACGGACGGTGATTCTCTCGACTCACATTCTGCCCGAGGTCAGTATGACG
>JAOAGV010000170.1 GCA_026415575.1 Candidatus Sumerlaeia bacterium | reverse complement strand
GGCAATTCGCGTGCCGCGAACCGAGGGAGCCGCGCCTGCCTGCAGAAGCGACTCGCGTTCGACGGGAGGGGTTCCCGCGGCCGCCACTTCCATGAAGCCGACGTGTTCGGCGGGCACGCCAGCCTGCATCGAAACCGCCTCAGGGCCTTTGGTCCCTGCAGCCGTTCTGACCTTATCCGGTTCGAGCACCCGGCCCTGTGCCACTCCGGCGACGCGGCCTTTCGCCGCGGCCGTTTGCGTCGGGCGTCGCGTGAGGCCATGCGCCGGCCTTCCCGATATTGCTCGTCGGAAACAAAAGAGTGCGCGACGGTAAGACCTTTCTCGCGGCCCGATTGAAGATCAGTGGCCGCAATTTCGACCACGCCGTCGGCATTGATCGTGAACGAGACGCGAATACGCGGCACACCGGCCGGTGCCGGCGCGATGCCCGACAGCGTGAACCGGCCCAGCGACCGGTTGCGATTGGCCTCGGCTTCCTCGCCTTGGAGCACGTGAATATGAACCAGCTCTTGGTTGGGTTCGGTGGTGGTGAACACCTTGGAAGCCTTGACGGGAATGTTGCTGTTTTTCTCGATGATGCGGCTGACGCGGTTGTTTTTGATTTCGATTCCCAGCGAGTGGGGAGTAACCTCCAGCAGGACCACTTCATCGAGCGCACCGGACATCACTCCGCCCTGCGTTGCCGCTCCGAGGGCGACAATTTCATCCGGGTTGACGCCTTTGAACGGTTCCAGACCAAAGAAATCGGCCACGGCTTCCTGCACAGCGGGAATACGCGAACTGCCGCCGACCAGGATGACCTTGTCAATGTTGGCTTTGTTCAAACCGACGCCGCGCAGCGCTTCCCGGCAGCAATCAATAGTTCGGCTGATCAAGGGATGAATGAGGTCCTCGAATTCGCTTCGTGTCAGCCGCCGTTCCAGATGGAGCGGGAGTTTATCCTTGTACGCCACAAACGGAATGGAGATGAGCGTTTGCTGGGCCGTCGAGAGTTCGCATTTGGCTTTTTCAGCGGCGTCTTTGAGACGGCGCGCGGTCAGAAGGTCGTCGAGGATGTTGACGCCGTATTTCTCCTGAAACTCGCGGGCCAGAAGATCAACAATCAACTGATCAATGTCATCGCCACCGAGGTGCGAGTCCCCCATGGTCGTCATGACTTCAAAGGCGTTTTTGGAAATCTCAAGGATGGAGATATCGAACGTGCCGCCGCCGAAGTCATAGACAGCCACAACTTCATCCTCGCCTTTGCCAAGACCATAGGCCATGGCCGCGGCGGTGGGTTCGCTGATCAACCGCTCAACTTCGAGACCCGCCAGCCGACCTGCCTCGATTGTAGCCTCGCGCTGCAAATCGTCGAAGTTGGCCGGAACGGTGATGATGGCCTTGTTCACCGGCTCGCCCAGAAAGTCTTCAGCTTCGTCTTTGAGCTTCTTGAGAATCAGGCCGGAGATTTGCTGCGGTGTGTAGCCAATGCCGCGGATATTGATGAGGAGGAGGTCGTCTTCCTGCGTAATCGCAAAGGGAAACTTCTCGTCGCTTCCTTCGATGTCGGAATAGTATTTGCCCATGAGGCGCTTGACGGACGTGACCGTGCAGGCGGGATTGGTGGCAATTTGACGGCGCGCGATTTCGCCCACCAAAATTTCGCCGTCTTCCGTGAACGCCACAATCGAGGGGGTTTTGTTGCTCCCTTCGGCGTTGGGAATCACCACCGGCTCCTTGGTCGTTTCATCAAGAACCGCGACCACGGAATAGGTGGTTCCCAAGTCAATCCCGATTATTTTCTCACTACCGCCCGCATCGGCCATGGTGAATTGAACCTCACTCGGGAATCAGCAATTGTCTATCGCGGCGAACCTTTTCCCCGTTGCTCCCGCCCGCCCTCAATTGCCTGCTTCTCCTAGTACAAAAGCAGAGCACCCGCAGTCAAGCGGAACCAATAATCAGGAAAAACTGGCCGTGCACCCTCCGTTGTGGCGACCAAACCGGACGGCCCTCCGACCGCCGACTCCCTCCCGGCACGCCTGCGGCACACGCACCACACTCCTTAGGGCTGCTTCCTTCCGGACCTGACCCGATTCGAAGGGATCCGTTGCGCAGGACCGGAAGATCAACGTTGCGCACCGGCACCTGCTCCGGCCTGCATCGCCCCGAAGGAGGGAATTCGTCCTGCATATAGCGGATTTCAGGTATAGGGCACCGCTAGCGCCCCACTTAGCACGGCCATGTTCTTTTTCGCCTGTCGGTTACACTCCTTGCCGAAGAGTTAACCTATATATGGTCGTATAAGAGACTTCTGTCAATAAAAAAGGCGGTAGTTTTTAAGCATCCAAACCAAACCTAAATTAGAACCGCCCTTGCGGGTGTTGCGACTACGGCAGCCCCAAGCGAGAAACTTTATGTTCTTTATATAACCGATCGTCTTTCCGAATTCTAAGCAGCGATGGTGTTTTGGCCCAGCCTTTCGACTGCGTGCAGCGAGGCTGCCGCTCTGCTTTTACCGCCTGCGGTCCAACGTCGGTCGGCCCCTCGACAGTCTGCAACCCCCGCAAGATTCGAGATTCTCCACTTGCCGGCAAACACTTGCCGGAACTATAACCCTTGCGCTGCCGCTGCCCTTGCGGTTGTGAGAAAGACGGGTTCGCCCGCTGGGCTGTGTGTCTTTTTCGTGGACAAATCATTCCGGTTGTTTTTCTTACTTTGAATTGTGCCGCCCGCATTATCCGCACCAAAAGATGCGGGCTATGTTCGACTCCCTCGCGCTCAAAGGCTCGCCCATGTCTTCTCTCTGGTTGGTTGTCCTGACCATGCGGCCGCGGCAGTGGATCAAGAACCTGCTAATCTTTGCCGGCATGGTGTATGCGGGCAAGATGACCCACGGGCCGTCGCTGGGCAGGGCCACAGCCGCATTTATCCTGTTTTGCGCCCTGTCGGGTGTTGTCTATATTGTTAACGACATATTTGACATTGAACAGGACCGCCACCATCCGACCAAAAGCAAGCGCCCGATTGCCTCGGGCCGCCTCGCCGTCCCTACGGCATGGTTGGCCGCCGCGGCCATTGCTGTGGCCGCTCTTGCGCTGTCATTCTGGATGTCTCCACCGTTTGGTCTTTGTGCAGTGGTCTATGTGTCCATGATGTTTGCATATTCCCTGTGGCTCAAGGCCATGGTAATTCTCGATGTTCTGGTTCTGGCCATCGGGTTTGTCCTTCGCGCGCTGGCCGGCACGCTGGTGATCAGCGTCGAGACCACGCCGTGGTTTCTTTCCTGTGTGCTGTTTCTGGCGCTGTTCATCGCCATCTGCAAACGCCGCCACGAGCTGCTCCTGCTCAACGACCGCGCTGGCCATCACCGTGCTGTTTTGCGCGATTACTCGACCGAATTGCTCGATCAGATGGTTTCGGCCTCGACCGCGGCGGCCGTGTTGTCCTACGCGCTTTGGACCGTGGCCGCGCAATCCGAACACGCGTCCCATCCGGAGTTCCGCGGCATGATCCTGACTGTCCCCTTCGTGGTCTATGGTATCTTCCGCTATCTGTTTCTGGTGTATCACCGCAAAGAAGGCGGTGCCCCCGAGGTTTTGTTTCTGACCGACCGGGCGCTGTTGATCAACGTGGTCCTGTGGCTGATCGTGGTCGTGTTGTTGATTTATTTTCATAACTGGCTAAGTTGGCTTCCGATTGCCGGTCCGGCGTAGAACCGCTGTTGCCGATTCCACAGAGAAATCCGGGAGGCAGCTCATGCAATTTTGGGTCCCACGTTTGGCGGTTTTGACCGCGGTGCTTTGTCTGGCCGCAAGCGCCCCCGATCCCGCCGAGAACGACACGCAGCCAGAGCAGGTTCAACCGGTTTCTTGGATGATGGAAAACACCATCAGCATCGTCATGTTCACGGCGGTTGCGATCGGTCTGGGTGTGTGGTTTTTCGTAACTGTTCGCCGACGGATGGAACTGTATCGCGCCGACGAGCAAAAAGCCGCTTCGATGCTCGAAGCCGAGATGCTGGCGTTGCTGAACGCCCGTCAAGCCGCCTCATCGCCGCCCACGGTTCTGCCCGCGCCGCCGGAATCGCCGGCAACAGGCCGCGAGACCCCGCCGGCGGAAAAGCTTACGCAGCCGCCGGGCGCGGAGGCCCTCGAAGGTCTGCTCAACAAGTTGCGGGCGGGCGGGCTGTTTGGCGCTGTCGAGGGCGCACTCTTTCTGAGCGACGGCCGGTCGGAAGGTAAAATTGTCCGGCTGAGCGACGGACGCATGGCGCTTGTCTTGGGCCAAATGGAACCGCCCGAGTTTCTCGCGCGCCATCTCAAGCGCTTCGACGTGTGCATCGTGGCTTTGGGCGCCGATCAAGCCTATGTCATCAGCCCGCTGGGCGCCATGATTGCCAGCCGTTTTTCGCTGTAACATCATTCTTCAGATAGAATCCTCACGCCAAGACGCCAAACCGCAAATCGTTTCCTTGGTTTCAATTATCCTGAAAAATCGGACCCTCTTTTTCCAACACGTGAGCATCTGGCAAAGCTGTTAATACCTTTTTTGCCGGCTTGGCGTCTTTGCAGAAGATTGTGTTGGAAAGAGTCCATCGGCCCAAGCAATGCAATTAGAAACTTGATTTTCGAAAATAGGATGGCGATAAGTTCGGTTGATTGGACGGAAAAGTCACCGTTCGCGCAAAATGTCCATGGGTTCGGGACAAAACACTTCATCGGGAAACAAGAAAACATCCCCAAAAGGAGGCGCACCATGACTACGCTGAATCGAAGAGAAATGGTCAAGTTTGTAGGCTGGCTGGGGGCCGGCGCCGCTGCATCCTCGCTGCCGCTGCCCGCGGCCGAATCCGCCCGCAAACCCAACATCGTCCTGATCCTTGCCGACGACTACGGGCTCGACGGCGTCGGCTGCTATGGCTCCGACCAGTTCAAAACACCGAACCTTGACGCGCTGGCCCAAACCGGCCTGCGGTTCGAGACCTGCTACTCGACCCCGCTGTGCGGCCCCACGCGCTGCCAGATTATGACGGGCCGCTATCCGTTCCGAACGGGCGGGCTGACCAATCAGACGGCGAACCAGCCCAAATCGCAGGACGAAGTCGGTCTGGCCAAACTTCTGAAACAAGCCGGCTATGCAACATGCTGCGCGGGCAAGTGGCGTCAGATGGGGGAAACTCCCGGCGACTGGGGCTTTGACGAGTGGGCCACCGACCCGACCGCCGGCGGCTGGTATTGGCAGAAAAGCTACACGGCCAACGGCAAGGAGGTTACGTCGGACAAGGAGATGTATTGCCCGGATGAAATGCACAAATTTGCGATGGACTTTGTCCGCCGCCATCGCCAAGGGCCATTCTTCCTGTATTATCCCACGCATTTGATCCACGGCCCCATTTTGCGAACGCCCGACAGCAAGCCGGACACCAAAGATTTTTACGCCGACAACATCGCTTATCTTGACAAAATGGTCGGCCAAATCGTCGCCGAACTGGACAAGCTGGGCATCCGGGAAAACACGCTGATCCTCTTTACGACCGACAATGGCACAACCGGCCGCGACCTGAGCATTGGCGGCCGCGCCATCAACGGCCGCAAAGGCTCGATGCTCGAAGGCGGCTCGCGCGTTCCACTCATTGCCAACTGGCCGGGCGTTACGCCGGCGGGCAAAACCTGTGCAGACCTGATAGACTGCAGTGACTTCTACCCGACGTTGGCTGAACTGGCCGGGGCGAAGCTGCCGGAAGGCGTCACGATTGACGGGCGTAGTTTTGTGCCCCAGCTGCGCGGACAAAAGGGCAACCCGCGCCAGTGGATCTTTGTTCAGTTGGGCCGCAGCTGGTATGTCCGCGAGAAAGACTACAAGCTAAACGAAAAGGGCGAATTGTATGACATGAAAGACGCGCCCTTTGTCGAAAAACCCGTTCCAGCCGACGACCGGAGCCCTGAGGTGGTCGCCGCGCGCAAGCGATTGGAAGGCGTGCTTGCCCAGCTGAATCCCGCCGGCGGCAAGACACTTCCGCCCGGCGTGCCCGACAAACCGGCTCGCAAGGCCAAAGCAAAAGGGGAGCCAAAAGCGGGCGCCAAGCGGGCCAAAAAAGCCGCTGTATAGAGGACGCTGAAGGCATCTTCCGTGAATCTTCAAGGCCGCAGCCGTCAGCCTGAACAAGAATGACCGCATCGGCGCAGACCGCGAGGATGTGGGATGTTTCCGCTTGCACGTGTTGGCGGCTGCGGCCTCCGCTTCTTTCTGAAGCCTTTGTCAGGAATTCTTCAGTGGAACAAACCTTGCCTTTGGTCGCCAAGTCTTGTAATTAAGAATGGTCTGACTGCCACAGATTGCAAATGAACGGAACAGCTCACAACGGAATAAACGGAACGACGGCCGGGCTGCAGCGCCTCGAGGCTTATCTGCGCGCCCACGGCAAAGTCATTTTGCTCGGACTGGCAACGCTGCTGCTGGCCGGGCTGTGCTATCGCACGGCCTCGTGGGCAATGTTCAACGTTCGCGCGCGTTCGCTGCTGACTGCGCTGGACCAGATGGACAGGTCTGTGCCGTCGGCCAATGCCACCGCCGAAAGTCGGCCGGCAGCTCCGTCGCAGCCGGCGCCACCCGCTCCGCCGTCAGAGCCCGGCAGCGACCAATGGCGGGAGCGCCTGGCGCAATTGGAAAAGCGCGCCCTGTTCGGCGACCCTCCGCCGCCGGCACCGCAACCGAAAGTCGAAGCAATTTTCGGCAACTCGGCTCTGGTCAACGGCCAGTGGCTTGAGGTCGAAGGTAAAGCCGGTGACTATACCATTTTGG
>JAOAGV010000169.1 GCA_026415575.1 Candidatus Sumerlaeia bacterium | reverse complement strand
GGCTCGATGTCCACCGCAACAATCCGGCGGCAGCCGGCCAAACGCAGGGCCTGCACCACAAACAGTCCGATCATTCCCGCACCCACCACCACGGCCGTATCGCCGAGCAACGGCCGCGCCAACCCGACCGCATGGACGGCGATCGAAAGCGGCTCGACCATGGCCGCCCGCTCAAAACTCAACAAGTCGGGCAGACGATAGAGAATGCGCTGGGGCACCGCGACGTATTCGGCGAATGCGCCGTCGCGCCGATAATCGCTGCACGAAACGCCCAACACCCTGCGGTTGTCGCACAGATTGATTTCGCCGCGACGGCAGAACCAGCACACTCCGCAATAGATTGTCGAGTCGAACGTCACGCGGTCGCCGGCCTTCCACGTCGAAACATTGCGGCCGGTTTCGACAATCACACCGGCGGCCTCATGGCCCATGATGACCGGCGGGCGGCGGCGGCCGGTCGAACCATCCAGCCCGTGAACATCGCTGCCGCAAATGCCGCACGCTTTGACGGCCACCAGCACGTCGTCATCGCCGATAGACGGCTTGGGGACTTCCTCCACCACCAGCTTCATATATTCGCGAAGAACCAGCGCCTTCATCGGATGCTCCATGTCGAAATCTGCCGACAACGCCGCTTGCGCGGGGAAAGCAGTCCACAGTTTGCCGCCAAATTGCCGCTCAGCCGACGGCCACCCCCTTCTTCTCGCGGGCCGACTGATACATGGCTTCCATGACGGCCACGCGCGCCGCCGCCTCGCGCGGCGTTACCAGCGGCTGGTCTTTCTTCCCCGCCACGGCGTCCACAAACTGATGCAGCGGTGCGGGCGGTCCGGCCGGCAAATCCTGCCACGGGCGCTTTCCGTCGGCGCCGTCCAATTTCGGACTCCGAATGAACAGATCGTTGTTGATGATGACCGCATGGCCTTCCGTGCCGCTAATCAGAAGCGTTACCGGATTGGCCACGTCCACCCAGCCGGCAGCCAGCGTGCCCGTCACGCCGTTCTTGAACCGCATCAACGCCTCGCCCGTCTCGTCGCAGTCTCCGTAACGACCCGTAACGACCTTGATGTCGGCACAAACCGTTGCCACATCGCCGACCAGCCACATCAGGATATCCAGCGAGTGGGTGCCCAGATCGCCAAACCCACCGACGCCGGCAATCTTTGGATCGGCCATCCACCGCCATTCGGTGTCGAACCAGCCGCCGAGCGAGCCGTTGTGGCAGTTCGAGCCGCGCACACGCGTAATCGTACCGAAAGCGCCCTTCGCGACCAAGTCCTTGAGAAACAGATGCGCCGGTGCAGTGCGCATGAAATAGCCGGTCGTGAAAAGCAGGCCGGCCTTCTCGATCGCATCGGCCATCTCGAAACTCTCGCGGCCCGTAATGCCCAGCGGCTTTTCGACAAACAGGTGCTTGCGTCCGCGGACAGCGCCGGCAACCAGCTCCGCATGGCGATTGGTCTCCGAGCAGATTACCACGCCGGCGATGTCGGCGTCCGACCAAATCTCGTCGGCGGATTTGACCACGGCGGCGTTGAGTTCGCGGGCGCGCTTCTCGGCCCGCGCCGCGTCGTGGTCCCACACCGACTTGACCTTCACATCCTTGCGGCCGGCAAGCAGCTTGACAAAGCCGGGCGTATGGATGTGGGCGCAGCCGACGAAAGCCAGCGTCACGGTCTTGGCGGCTTCGCCGGCAGCCTGCGAAACGGTTCCGGCCAAAAGCGTTGCAGCGGCGCCGCAACCCGCGGCCTGCACGAACCGACGGCGGCTGGGAAATGGGTTCATTTTATGTCTCCTTGAGAATAGTTTTTGGAACCGTTTGGAAAATGTACAGGCACAACCGCAGGATTCAATCGAAAAACACCCCGCAGCCGGCTCCGTATGCCGATTGCAAAATTTGGCCCGCTCTGCTCCCGATAAGGAGAATCATCAGAGTTTCTGCCCTGCGAGGAAGAAACGCCTTTGACGATCTCCAAATTGAATTCCGCTTGGCGCGGAATGGGATGTGGTTGGAGTGAAATTCGGGCGGGGTGGAATGCGGTCGGGGTGGAACCCGACCCTCCATTGCATCCGAAAACAAATACGGTCGGGGTGGAACCCGACCATCCAAAGAGCGAAAAATCTCCCGGCACTGTCCATAAATACGGAAAGCCTCAATTCTATCAATACAGCGATTTATAGAAACGCCGAGACGTAGCGAAGGTTAAGTGGTCTGTTTCTTATTGCCACCGATTACCTGCGAAGTCACTGAAAGGGCCAAATGCTTTTTGCAAGACCGGATTCACTTTTTCGCGCGGGCCGGATAGGGCGGCGGGGTGGCGCGTTTGACCGGCCGGCGCGCCAGCTCTTTCAAGACCACTTCGACCGCCTTTTCCAGCTGCGGGTCGCGCCCTTGAGCGAAGAGTTTCGGCGTCCATTCCACCTCGATGTCCGGTTCAACCCCCTCATTTTCGATGATCCACTTGCCCTCAGGACTATACACCGCGAAACACGGCGCTGTGATCACCCCGCCGTCCATCAGTACGGGATAGCTGCTAATACCAATCAGGCCGCCCCATGTTCGCTTGCCGACCAGTTTGCCCAGCCCTTGTTGCCGGAAGTAATACGGCATTAGGTCGCCGCCCGAGCCGGCGTATTCGTTGATCAACATGACCTTGGGACCGGCGATAAACGCATTGGGCGTGGTCCAAGGGCGGCCCTCGCGCATGGCCCAATAGCAGACCAGCGAGCGCCCCAGCGTTTCGATGATAAAATCGGCGGCCTTCCCGCCACCGTTGAACCGTTCATCCACAACCATCGCGTCGCGGTCCAACTGCGCAAAGAAATAGCGGATGAAATACGCATAGCCGGACGTTCCCGTGTCGGGCACATACACATAGCCGACTTTGCCGTCGGACAACTCGTGGACCTTGCGCCGATTGTCCTCGATCCATGCGCGATGGCGAAGCGCGGCATCGCTGGCCACAGGCACGACGGTCACGGTGCGTGCGCCGGCGGATGTCGGCCGGGAATTGACCATCAGGCGCGTCTGGCGGTCGGCGGTTTTCTCAAACAGGCTGAAGACGTTCGTCGGCAGGCGCAGCGGGCGGCCGTTGACTTCGAGCAGCCAGTCACCCTCGCGTACCTCGACGCCGGGCTCGGTCAATGGCGCGCGCAGGTCGGGGTTCCAGTTCTCACCGCTGTATATGCGCTTGAAGCGGTAGAAAGAGCCGGAGGTCTCGAAGTCGGCGCCGAGCAGGCCGACCGGCACGTTGGGCGTGCGAGGCATGTCGCCCTCGCCGGTGATGTAGGCATGGCCGACCACCATCTCGCCGAGCATCTCGGCCAGCAAATAGTTGAGGTCGTCGCGGTGGCCGACATGGGGGAGAAACTTGCGGTATTTTTCGCGCACAGCCGGCCAGTCGGCCCCGTGCATGGTCGGGTCATAGAAATAGTCGCGCTCGATTCGCCAAGCCTCGTCAAAAATCTGGCCCCATTCGGCCGGCGGGTCCACATAGGCTTCCATGCCGTCGAGATTGAGGCGGCCCTCGCCGGGTTTGGGATCGGTGATGGCGGACGTGATCGCCCAGCCGCCGCCGGCCATGGAATAGAGAAGACTCTTGCCGTCGGCGCTGAGCGTGTAGCCCGTAACTCGGTCGAGAAAGAGCCGCGACTTGCGTTCCTTCAGGTCGAAACGCTGAAGGCTGGTTCCGGCCGTGCCCTCGCCGCGTTCGAGGTAGAACAATTTCCCGTCGGAAGCCACTTGGAGGTTCGAGTAGTTGCGCGCCGGAAGCGGCAGGGCGACGATGCGCTGCGCGATGTTCTCGAAGTCAATTTTGACAGACACCGGTGGCGTGGGTTTTTCCGGAGCCTTTTTGGCGGGCGAAGCGCCCGATTTCTCGCCGTCGGCTTTCTTACTGTCGGCCGGTTCCACCTTCTTTTTGTCCGGTTCCGCCTTGACCGCCTCCTCGTCGCTTTCGGGGGCGAATGGCGTGGGCTTGTCCTTGCGCAGCACAATCAGATACAGATTGTTCTGCGTGCGATGCTCGAAGGCGGCCATACCAGCCCAGCCGACATCGGGGCCGAGGTTGGTGCTGGCGGAGAAATACAAGTATTGGCCGTCGCGGCTGAATGCCGGCGAGCCGACCTCGGCCAACCCGTCGGTAACCTGATGTGACTTGCCACTGGCCAGTTCATAGACAAAGAGCGCGGCCAGATTGTTGTCGAGCCGGCGCGTATAGGCGATCCACCGGCTGTCGGGCGACCACACCGGACTGAGCCGCGAGTTGAGCAAATAGAGGTCGGTCACGACAAGCACGGGCTTCCGCTCGCCCATGTCCATGTAGTAAAGTTTGTGGCGGTTGCGCTGATACAGGATTTTTTTGCCGTCAGGCGACCATTTGGGCGAATGATAATAATCCGGCTCGCCGGGCGAGATCACCTGCAAGGGGCCGGTTCCCATCTGGTCGCGCAGGACCAGTTGGTATTCCCCGCCGGCGTCGGAGAAGTAGGCAATCTGCCGGCCGTCGGGCGACCAGGCGGGCGAGCGTTCGTGAACGGCAGGGGTCTGGGTGAGATTGCGCGGGTCGCCCTTTTTGGCAGGCACGGTGAAGATGTCGCCGCGGGCCTCAAACACGGCGCGCACGCCTGTGGGCGAGAGCGAGGCGCTGCGAATCTGGTCGGCGACCTTGACGAACCGCGGCCGGGCATGCGGCAAGTCGGCGGCCACGCGGATGCGCAGCGTGCGCGTCGAACCGTCCTGCGGATTATATAAATGAATCCGGCCGGCCTGTTCATACACCAACACGCCATCGCCGCCTGATACATACTTCACGTCGTAGTCGGTGTGATGCGTGATCTGCCGCACCCGCTTCGTGCGCGTGCTGTAGGCAAAGAGATTCATCACACCGTTTCGGTCGGAGAGAAAATAGACCGTATTGCCCAACCACACAGGGTAAGTGTCGCTGGCGCGCTCGTGAGGAATCTCGACGTAGTCGAGCGTTTTGAGGTCCAGAAGCCAGATGGGTGTGGTCTGGCCGCCGCGATAGCGTTTCCACGTGCGGAAGGCATCGCGCAAAGGCGTGTAGGCGAGGCGCGCGCCGTCGGGCGAGAAGGCGCCGTGTTCGGCCATGGGCATGGGGAGCGTTTCCTCGAAGCCGCCGGCAACGGGAACGCAATGGAGGCGTCGCGCGCGGCGGTTCAGCGACTCGCGTGTCGAGGAGAACAAGACCTTCTTGCCGTCGGGCGACCAGCCCTCGACCCAGTCGTCGGCCGGGTGATAGGTCAGTCGTTTCGGCGTGCCGCCCTCGGCCGGCAGGAGATACACATCCGTATTGCCGTCGTAATCGCCGGAGAAAGCAATCCAGCGGCCGTCGGGCGAAAACCGGGGGCGGGTTTCAAGGCCTTCGTGAACGGTGAGGCGGCGGGCCGTGCCGCCGGTGCGCGGAGCAATCCAGATGTCCCCGGCGTATTGAAAGGCCACATGCGTGGCGCTGACGGTGGGATGGCGCAAAAGAAGTGTTTCGCCGGCGGCGGTCTCGGGGTCCGCCGCCTGGGTTGCTCCAAGTCCCAAAACAATAAACACGCCCGTTAGGATCCATTGTTTTCTCATCATGTCGCATTGACTCCGCGTGGCTGAGTTTTATCCATTGCCTGTCGCCGGCACAGCAAAAACCAAAATTACAGGAGCCAAAATTGCAAGCGCAATGTTGGGTGCGTTTTAGACATGCGCGAAAGATATACGGCAAACGAAAGGCATTCAGCCGCGACAGTCGTATATCCCGATATTGAGGCCAAAAGTCCCATCAACCGGCTGGAAAACTTTTTCGGTGTGGCTTGGGAGGTATGGGGTTCCCGCTTCAGTGGAGTTGTGTAGTGCCAATCGCCCGATAAACCATGAATCCATCTGTTTTCCGACATGCTCTTATACCCTTCGCGGGTTTGATTTGGGGGGATGCACGCAAATCTACCGGTGGGCCCAGAGATCATACATATGACGCAGAGTTTCGCGGATGTTGCCCATGTGTTTATCGTATAGTTGGAAAATAAATTCCTGTGGCGGCGCATCGTCTCCCGCCAGCTGGGCGACAATTTCGCCGAGCAACTGTGGTGTTGTCCGGCATTCGATCAAGGTTGGCAGCAGCCCCGCGCGGTGCGACGTGATAATCAATCCGCCGGCGTGTGCGGTCTGCCGCTTTAGCCGGGCCCACGACCACCCTCCCATCAGGTCGGCGCCGTCGAACAGCACGACATCGCGCGGGTTCAAACCGGCGAGGAACCGTCGCAGAAACTCCCGCCGAAACGTGGGGTCTTCCTCCGTCAGGCGCAGCCATTTGGGTGTGAAGCCCAAGGCGCGAAAGTGCGGTTCGAGGTCTTCGAGCAGCGTGGTCTTGCCCGAACCGTCGGGGCCGACGATGGCCGCGCGATACGCCAGTGCTTTCAGCCGCTCCAGCAATTCCGGCCAGGTAATTCCGAGCGGGCGGTAACGGATGTGTAAAACGCAGTCGGTGGAAAACGGATTGTCTCTGGCTTTCATGCTGGGCTGGCCAAATCAGGATAGAGCAGAATCTCCCGGCCGGTCGGCGACAGAACGATTTCGACCCGCTCGGTCTCGCCCGACGGTTCGACCACCAGTTCGATGGCCCAAACGAGAGAGATCAGCTTGCCCGAAAAACTGTAGGGCGCCTTGGGCAGCGTGAAGCGGAACGGTTGTTGATCGCTCGGCGCCGGCCGGTCGAAGCGGGCTGTGGCCGCCACTTCCACGTCTGTCGTGCCTTTGCCGCGTGTGAACCAAAACAGCCGGACCTCGACGGACTTCGCCGGTTGTGCCAGCTGCCAAGAGACGCGGCCCTCGACGGTTTCGCCGGGAAGGAATTCCGTGCGGTTATCGTGCAAAGTAATTTGCAGCACGCTCATGGTTCGTCTCCCCGTTCGCTATCGGTGGGCAGCACGGTGAAATCGAACTCTTCGTTGATGTCCGGCCATCGCTCCACTTCGCCGTGTACTTTGATTTTCCAGATAATCT